>NZ_JAKRNR010000030.1:0-33277 GCF_022346685.1 Sphingomonas sp. ACRSK
GCTCAGGCCGCCGCTGACTGGATGCACGCTCAGCAGCCTCAGTCCGAGGAGATCGCAGCATGAAACCGGGTCGGGAAAATGCTGCTGGAATTCACATTGGGGCTGGACTGTCAGGATATGTCGCCGAACTTGGCTCGGCCTTCCTCTGCGCCGCGCTCGGCATCGTCCCCACCGTCCGCCACGGCGATTATCTGGCAAGCTGGCTGGCCGTGCTGCGCGAGGACAATCGCGCGATCTTCCGCGCCGCCAGCGCGGCGAGCAAGGCCGCCGACTGGCTGCTGTCGCGCTACCGCGAGGCTGTCGAGGCTGCTGCTGCGGAAAGGATCGCGGCATGATCCTCCTGCCCCCCGAGCTTCGCTTCGCGCTGCGCGCGAACGACATCAACCGCCGCGCCGCCGATGTGAACGGCGAGCGCTTCGATCCGGTGCCGCTGCTTAAGCTGTTCAATCCGCTGGGCGCGGCGACTTGGCTCGCAACCGAACTTGCCGACGATGACGACACCTTGTTCGGCCTTGCCGACCTCGGGTTCGGCTGTCCCGAGCTTGGCCCGTTCAGCCTGACTGAAATCGCCTCTGTGCGGCTCCCCTATGGAACGCGGATCGAGCGCGACATCGCGTTCGAGGGCCGGTTCGCGCTGTCGGTCTGGGCCGCGTGGAGCCGCCGCGCCGGGTCGATTATCCACGGCGAGGCGCTGCTGCGCCGGATGTCGCAGGGACAGGAAATCGGGCCGCCGCCCGACGCATCCGGCAACGGATGACGCATCGGGCGGCGGTGCGTCCGTCGCCCTTCTCGCCGGACCCGGCGGGGTTCGGCTCTACGCAAGGAGCAAGACCATGACTCTTATGTTCATCGCGCAGGACCGGCTTTCGGTCAGCAAGACCAACATGCGGCACAGCCGCAAGGCACCCGATGTTAGCGACATCCTCCCCACCATCCGCAAGCGCGGCGTGATCCAGACCCTGCTGGTCCGCGCCGGCCAGACCGAGGGCGATTTCGAGATCGTCGCTGGCGCGCGGCGCTTCCACGCCGCGCAGCTGGTCGCCGCCGAAACCGGCGAGGCCGAGCCGCTGCCGTGCCGCATCCTCGCGGCGGGCGACGATGCCGCCGCCATCGAGGCGTCGATGATCGAGAACTTGGCGAGGCTCGACGCCGACGAGGTGACGCAGTGGGAAACTTTCACGCGGCTGGTCAAGGAGGGCCGCGAGGTGGCGGATATTTCCGAGACCTTCGGGCTTCCCGAACTCACCATCCGGCGCGTGCTGGCGCTCGGCAATCTCATGCCACGCGTCCGCGACCTCTACCGCCGCGAGGAGATCGACCGCGCCACCATCCGCCACCTGACGATGGCGAGCAAGGCGCAGCAGCGCGCATGGGTGGCGCTACTCGACGACCCCAACGCCTATGTCCCGACCGGCCACAACCTCAAGGCTTGGCTGCTCGGCGGGCAGTCGATCAGCGCCGCCCATGCGTTGTTCGACCTTGACGGATACGGCGGCGCGCTGGTCGCCGACCTGTTCGGCGACGAGCGCTATTTCGCCGACGCGGACGCTTTCTGGGCCGCGCAGAACGCCGCCATCGACGCGCGCCGCGAAGGCTATCTCGAGGCGGGTTGGAGCGATGTCGTCATCGTCCCGCCGTCCGAACGGTTCGACAGCTGGGAGCATGAGAAGGCCGCGAAGCGCAAGGGCGGGCGCGTCTATGTCGATGTCCGCGCCAGTGGCGAGGTGGTCTTCCACGAGGGCTATCTGACCTGCGCCGAGGCCCGCCGCGCAGCGCGCGGCGAGCCGGTCGAGAGCGGCGCAAAGCCCGCGCGGCCCGAGATCACCAGTGCGATGCAGACCTATATCGACCTGCATCGCCATACCGCAGTGCGCGCATCAATGTGCGGTCATTCCGGGGTGGCGCTGCGCCTGATGGTCGCGCATGTGATCGTCGGATCACCGCTGTGGACCGTGCGGCCCGATCCGCAATCGACCCGCAACGACGAGGTGCGCGAGAGCGTCGAAACCTCGCCCGGCGAGACGCGGTTCGACGAGCATCGGCGCGCGGTGCTGGCGGTGCTCGGCTTATCCGACGAGGAACCGACCATCACTGGCGGCAACGGCGACGACCATGGCCTGTGCCAGCTGTTCTATCGGCTGCTGGAGCTTCCCGAGCCGCAAGTCCTCGACATCGTCGCGGTCGCGATGGGCGAGACCTTGGCGGTCGGCAGCGCCGCCGTCGATGCGGTCGGCAGCCATCTCGGCATCGACATGGCCGACTGGTGGCAGGCCGATGCCTGCCTGTTCGAACTGGTCCGCGACCGCGAGGTGGCGCAGGCGCTGCTCGCGGAGATCGCGGGCGAGGCGGTCGCCAAGGCGAACGAGGGCGAGAAGGCCAAGACCGTCAAGAAGATCGCCCGCGATCATATCGAGGGCGATAACGGCCGCGCCAAGGTCGAGCGCTGGGTGCCGCGCTGGATGCGTTTCCCGCCCGCCGCCTACACCACGCGCGGTGGCGTGGGGACGGTCGGCGCAGCCGCCCGCGCCCAGCGCATCGAGCCGGAACCCGAGCCGGAAAAGCTCGCCGCCTGACCGGAAAATGGCGCGGGCGGGAGACTGGTCCGCCCGCGCCATCCCGGCTCCGTCGGAGCCGGAATTCGCGCCGCGCGCCTCGGCTGTGGGCCTCGGCGCGCGGCTAGTTTGGCCGGCAGCCGGCGCAATCGTGGAGCAGGAGGCGCAGCTGCCGGGCGTTCTCGGCGAGCGCGGCATCGTCCTCGCCGGACCCCGATTCGAGCGCGACCGACAGCGCCGCGATCACGGCGCCGAGCAGTTGCAGGCGCATGTTCGCGGCTTCGAGCGACCGCGCCGAGCGTCTCGCCAGGCTTGCGGCGGCGGCGAGGTGGTCGAGCGCGGTCTGCGCCGCGGCGCCTGCCGCGAGTCGGTTGGGCAGCATCGTCTCGATCGTCTCCAGCAAGGCATCCGCCCGCCGATGCAGCCCGGCTGCATCGCGCATCAGCCCGTCCGCCAGATCGGAAACCGACCGCGTCATCGACGATCCAGCCGATCCTTCAAGCCCTTCGCCGCACGAAACCCGACCCGGCTGGAGGGACCGATCACGATGGTCTCGCCGCTACGCGGATTGCGTCCCGGCCGTGCGCCGCGCCGTGAGACCGAGAAGCGGCCGAACCCGGCGAGCGCGACATCGCCACCAGCGATGCCGTCCGCGATCGCATCGAGCACCGCCGTTACGGTCGCGCGCGCCTCCGCCTTGCTGATCCCGCGTGCCGCCGCAAGCCTGTCGGCGATGTCCTTGCTGGTCATTATTGCCCCTGGTGTGATGGATGCCGGCTCCGCCAAGGGACGCGGAACCGACGCCTCGCAGAGACAAGATATTCGCGTTTACGGGTAACGCCGACTGGGCCTGGAACGCATCTTTTTCCGGCGCACCGCCCGACGGCCTCTCCTGACAAGGCGGCCTGCGGCAGACTGTCCGGCGCCGCAACGCGGCCGCGAACTTTCTTCCCCGGGCGCGCGGGCGCGCCCTCCTCGCGGACCAAGAAAGCCCGCTCTCCCGCGTCCTCCGCTCACGCTTCGGTCCTGCGGATGCAGCCCCGTCCTGACTGCCGCCGATGTCCGCCTGTCGAGGCCGCAACGGGCGGCTTCGTGAGCAAAAGGAACTGACATCATGGCACAGATCGGCACCTTCACCCGCGACGAATCCGGCATCTTCTCGGGCTCGATCCGGACCCTCACCCTCAACGTCAAGGCGACCATCCGCCCCATCGATCGCGACAATGACAAGGCACCCGACCATCGCGTCTTCGCCGGCGCCGTGGAGATCGGCGCGGGCTGGACCAAGGCCGCGCGCGAGACCGGCACCGAGTATCTTTCGCTGAAGCTCGACGATCCTTCGCTGCCGTCGCCGATCTACGCCCAGCTCGTCCAGGGCGACGGCTCGGACTGGAAGCTCATCTGGTCCCGGTGACCAGCTCGGCCGGGGGTGTCGAAACCGGAAATCGGTTCGACACTCCCGCTGCCGGGTCGGGTTGGCGAGGCTCGGGGACGCGCCGGCACTTTCACCGCCGCTCCAGATTCGGACCCCGACCACGATGCAAGACGACAGCGACATCGACCGCGCGGGCCGCGCCAAGCGCGGCTCGCCCTTCCTCACCACCGACCAGGCGGCGGCCTATCTCAAGATCTCGTCCAAGTCGCTCAAGCGCCTCCGGCGCGACGGCAAGGGGCCGGCGTTTCGCCGCCATTGCCGCTTCGTCCAGTATCATATCGACGACCTCGACAGCTGGAGCCGCGATAGCGGCGCTCGGGAGTCGGGCAAGTGAGCCGGCGCGCGCAAGGCAGCCCAGATGCGCCGCTGCTTGCATGGGGGGACGCGCTCCGGGCCGCGAAGGTCCGGCGGCGCAAGCTCGGCAGGCGCGCCGCGGTCCTGGCTGCGGGTAGCGCGGTTCTTCTCGTATCGGTCCTGTTTCCGCCGGCGCCTCGCCTCGTCTGGAATGCCTCCGCGAGCGCCCCGGTTGGCCTCTATGCGGTGACGTCCGGGAGTCCGGCGGAGCCCGGCGACATGGTGATCGCGCGCGTGCCCGACCCGTGGCGCCGGCTCGCCGCGACCCGCCGCTACCTGCCGATGAACGTCCCACTGGTGAAGCGCGTCGCGGCCGCTGCCGGCGACGAGGTCTGCGCATTGGGGCAGGAAATCTTCGTCAGCGGACGATGGACCGCTGAGCGATCGACCGTCGATGGCGCGGACCGGCCGATGCCGATGTGGTCGGGCTGCGTCCGACTGCGCGGGCGCCAGCTCTTCCTGCTGATGGACACCCCGGCATCGTTCGACGGGCGCTATTTCGGGGTGACCGAGGGCAGCGACGTCATCGGCAAGGCGCGGCTGCTATGGGCGCGATAAGGCTCTGGATCGCCGCCGCGACGCTGGCGTTCGCCGGTCCCGCGCGGGGCGAAACCGTTGCCGACTGGCACCCCTATATCGTCGAGGCATCGAACCGGTTCGGCGTGCCTGTTGCGTGGATCGAGCGCGTGATGCGGGCCGAAAGCGGTGGGCGGACGACCTTAGCCGGGCGACCGATCCGCTCGTCGGCGGGTGCGATGGGCCTGATGCAATTGATGCCGCCGACCTGGGCCGACATGCGTGCCCGGCTTGGTCTTGGCAACAACCCCGACGACCCGCGCGAGAACATCCTAGCCGGCACGCTCTACCTGCGACTGATGTACGATCGGTTCGGCTATCCCGGTTTGTTCGCCGCCTACAACGCCGGTCCGAAGCGCTATGCAGACTATCTCGCTGGGCGGGTCAGGCTGCCGTCCGAGACGGTCGGCTACCTCGCCAGCGTCGCGCCTGCCGTACCCGGCCCGGTGCCCGCGCCGGTGCGTTCAGCCCCACCGCCATCGATCTTCGCGGAGCGCAGGAACGTGCAGGCGATTGGTCCAGCGGAGGCTAATCCTTTCCCAGCGTCGTCGCTTTTCGTCGCGCTGTCGCAGCGGGATTGATCGCGATGTCGTGCGTGTCGGAGAGGGAGGAAGCTCGTCTCGACAGACCCAGCATGACGGGTAGCGGAACGCTATCAAGGCCCGCGGGTCCCCCCCAATTTTCTTCGAAAATCGGTTCCCCCCACGTCCGCTTCGCGGCGCTGCGCGGCCCTGACAGCCGCTCCGCCACCCGTCTCTCTAACGCCGTTCTCGATGGTGAGGATAGTAGCGTTGGAGGTCACAATGGACATGTCTCAGAGCATCGGAACGGCGTCGGATCGCGTGATGGCGGCGCTGGTTTCAGGGCTGGAACTGGAGTTTGGGCGCGGTGCAGGAGAGGCATTGGCGCATCGGTTTCTGGAGGCGGAGGAAGCGGATTTTCGCTGGGATGCGAGGGGCGAGGAGCGCTGGATCGGCGCCTATGAGAGTATCGACAACGAGGAATTCGAACTGGACCGGATCGCGATTTGCGGGCGGCTCGATGGAAAATGGTTCTGCGCCACCATGCTCGTGGATGGCGATGGTAACACCCATGGCATGATGGGGTGCCGGCAGTTCAGGTCGCTGGTTCGGGCGCGGGATGCGATGCTCGATGCCCACTGATCGCAGCGAATTGCACCGGGAGAGGCGGCGTCGGTTCGGCGTCGTCTCTCCCCCTTTTTTGAGCCGGGATGGAGGGGAGGAAGGGGAAAAGGGTAAACAAGATAAAGGCAGTGTCTCTCGACACTTCCTAAGCCTTTGTCTGCACATCCTTTTTTCGGGAGATAGCAGCCCGCGGCTGCGAGACTGTTTCGCAAGGAATGGCGAAAATCCGCCATTTTTGGCCCAAAATCGCGAGATTCCGGGGCTCTTCTATGCCTGACGATGATTTCAAGCCGAAGCTGGGCAGGAGCCGGAGCAAGGACGGCAAACGCGCCACGAAATATGGCGGGCGCATCCTCACAGCCGCGCGCCTCGCCGGGACCAAGACCGGGGTGAAGGCCCGCCGCTTCGACGGCAGCCGGATCGGGCGCGGCGCAAGCATGGGGCGACTGCTGTCCAGCCGCGACCGGCTTGCCGGTTTTCGTGGTCGCCGGGCGGTGGTGAAGGCGAGCCTGATCCGACTTCAGGGCAAAGCCGGCCAGGTCGCCCGCGCGCACATGCGCTACATCCAGCGCGACGGGGTCACCCGCGAGGGATTGCCCGGTGAGCTTTACGGTCCCGAGACCGATCGCGCGGATGGCGATGATTTCCTGAAGCGGACGGCCCATGACCGGCATCAGTTCCGCTTCATCGTCTCGGCCGAGGACGGCGCCGAATATGCCGACCTCAAGCCCTATGTCCGTCGGTTGATGACCCAGGTCGAGCAGGATCTCGGCACCAGGCTCGATTGGGTCGCGGTCGACCATTTTAACACCGAGCGCCCGCACACCCATATCGTCCTGCGCGGCGTCGATGATCGCGGCGACAATCTCATCATCGCGCGCGAGTATATTTCGCACGGGCTCCGCGAACGCGCGTCCGAGCTGGTGACGCTCGACCTTGGCCCCCGCACTGACCAGGAAATAGAATCCCGCCTCCGCCATGATGTCGACCAGGAGCGACTGACCGCGATCGACCGGCGGCTGATCCGCCGCATGGACGCCGACCGAACCGTGGCGGCGACGGACAATGATCCATTCCAGCAATCGGTCACGTCCGGACGGCTGCGCAAGCTCAAGGCGATGGATCTGGTCGAGGATGTCGGCGGTGGTCGCTACCGGCTTGCTGACGGGCTGGAGGAGACGCTGCGCCGGATGGGCGAGCGCGGCGACGTCATCCGGCTCATGCAGCGCGAACTGACCGCGCGCCTGCTCGACCGCGCCGGGGTCGAGCAGGTGGTTGCGACCGAGCTGCGTGAAGCGATCGTTGGGCGGCTGATCAGTCGGGGCTTTTCCGACGAGCATCGCGACCGGCACTATGTGATGGTCGACGGCGCCGATGGCCGGGTTCATTATGTCGACATCGGGCGGGGGGATGCGACGCCATCGGTGCCCGAGAATGCGACCATCCGGATCGACCCGACCAAGGCCCAGGTGACTCAGGCGGACCGCACTATCGATGCGGTCGCCCGCGCCAATGATGGGCGCTACTCGATCGACCTGCATCTGCGGCACGATCCGAACGCGAGCGAGGCGTTCGCGGCGAGCCACGTCCGCCGGCTTGAAGCGATGCGGCGCGCCGGCGCGGGACCGGTACGGCAAACGGACGGCAGCTGGTCCGTTCCGCACGACCATCTCGCCCGGGCGGAGGCGTTCGCCCAGCGGCAGCAGCGCGACCGGCCGGTGACCCTCGCCATTCTGTCGCCGACGCCGATCGCCGAACTGGTTGCGAAGGAGGCCCCGACCTGGCTCGATCGGGAGCTCGAGACGGGCCCGTCCAGCACTGCGCGCGACGCCGGTTTCGGCCGTGAGGTGCGAACGGCATTGGCGGCCCGCCGCCAGTGGCTCATCGAACAGCAACTGGCCGATGGCCACGGCCAAGATTTTCGGTTGCGCAGCGGCGCCAAGGAAGCCCTGCGGCGGCGCGAGCTGGAGAACGCCGGCGGGCGGCTTACCGGGCAGCTCGGCAAGCGGTTCGAGGCGGCCCGGATCGGCGAGCACATCGAGGGCGTGATCGCGCGGCGCGTCGATCTCGAAAGCGGCCCGCACGCGCTGGTCGAACGATCGCGCGATTTCACGTTGGTTCCGTGGCGCGATTTGCTTGAGCACAACATAGGCAAGGCTGCCTCGGGAGTATTGCGGACCGATGGTATCAGCTGGCAATTCGGCCGCGGCCGTGCTGGACCCTCAATCAGTTGATGCTCGTCGCCTGCCCCGGGGTGAATGGCGAAGTCTGCCTCATTCGCCGTCGATTTCCTGGATGCGCCGGCTGAGCGCAGTCAGGAACGCCATGCGCGGGACGAGCGGTGCCTCCTCGCCACCTTCCATCAGCCGCGCCACGTCGTCGGTGAGGTCGGCGCCGGTCGACGCAACGAGTATCAGGGAATCGCCTCCATGCTGGAAGCGTCCCTGGGCCAGTCGCTCGAGCTCGTCGGCCTCGATCGGGTCGAACTCCCCCCTGAGCGCTCGAAGCTTATCCTCGATGCCGATCGCCTCGCCGACTTCGAGATATCCGGGCGGCAGACCTAGCAGCGCACCCACGTCGTCGAGCGAGTAACCGAGCCTTGCCATACCCTCTGTCGTCAACGCGGCATGGATGCAGCTTTCGTGCGGGAACGCCACCCGAAACCCGTCGACAACCCCGGCGGTCTTGGCGAGGTGCTCGCCGCATGCCGCGGCAATGTCACGTCCGACGAGCACCGACGGCACTGCCTCTCGGTTGCCGGCGAACCGATAGGTCCAGCCCGGCGGATACGGAATCGATCCGCCGACATAGGACACGGGGCCTTCGTGCTGCGATATGTTGCGCAGCTCGAGGAAGAACCCCATCGCGGGATCCGCCTTCATTCGTTCCCGCCAGTCACCGTACCATGCGTGGAAGCCCGCAACCTTGGACAGCGATTTCTGCATCACGAAGGTCACGCTTCGACACGCCGCCAGGAACGCGTTCAGGTTGTAGCCGAACTCGGCCCCTTGGCTCCTCGTCATGCCTGCGAGGAAGTACTCGGCTTCGAGAAGCTTCGCGATCGTCGCCTGCAAGCTGGTAAAGCGGTATCTCATCGGACAAGAATGTGAGGTATATCCGATGAGAAGGCCAGCAAGCGGTGCGACCGGCAGGCAGCGGCCGCAAAGCTCCTAGCCTCTCTCGCGTCAGTGGGCGATGCTAACCCATGAGGTCTATCTCAAAGCTTCGATTCGATGCGTTCGCAGGTTATGCCCGGCTGCCGATCGCGCAGATTTTCGGGCGTGAGTTGGAATATTTCGAGGCCGATGGCGGCAGCATCCTCGGCATGCTGATCCAGGACATCCCCGACCGCGACTTCTTCGGGATGATCTTCGCGCCCGACGCGCGGCTGCGATATCGCAGCGCGGGCATGACCGAGTTCGTCGAGACGCCGGAGGAGGCAAGGGCTGACCTGGCGGCCGCCCTTGCGGCTGCCGAGCAGGCAGAGCCAGAGGCGCACCACCAAGGGGACGAGAAGGGCGCCGCGATCGACTTCTTCGCGCCGGTCAAGCCCGCCAGCCCGCTCAACGCGGACCTCGCGGTCCTGATCTCCGAGGAGAGCTTTTCGCCCGCGAAAGGCATCATCGCTCCGATGATGCGCTGGTACGAGGACGTGGATGGCAACTTCATCGAGCAGTTCCAGACGACCGGCTTCGACCAGCGAGTCTGGGAGTTGTATCTGTTCGCCACCTTAATCGAGAATGGCTTCGAGCTCGACCGCTCCGACCCGGTGCCGGACTTCGTCTGCTCGGGCCTGCGCGGTAGCTTCACGATGGAGGCAGTCACCGTCGGGCCGACCCGCAAGGGCGGGTCTGTGGTCCCGCCGCCCGTTCGCGCGACTCCCGAGGACCAGCTGCGCTTCCTGAAGGACTACATGCCGATCAAGTTCGGCAGCGCGCTCTTTAGCAAGCTCGCAAAGCGCTATTGGGAGCGGCCGAACGTCGCCGGCCAGCCCTTCGTCCTCGCCGTTGCCGACTTCTCCGAGCCCGGCTCGATGATCCATACGCGCTCTGCGCTCGAGCGATATCTCTACGGGATCCAGGTGGAGGCCGGGCCCGGCCCGGGCAGCGATGGGTCGATCGAATGGGTCACGAAGGTCGTCGAGACGCATAGCTTCGAGGGGAAGACGATCCCGTCCGGATTCTTCCGCCAGCCCGACGCCGCGCATGTCAGCGCGGTTATCTCTACCACTGCAGGTACCATCGCCAAGTTCAATCGGATGGGTCTCAAAGCAGGCTTCGGGTCCGGCCGCGTCCTGATGATCCGCGAGGGCACCAACATCGCTCACGGCCTTAAGGCGCAGCTCCCCAAGATGTTTCGAGTGATCGTCAACGCACCCGGTTACGAGGAGAGCTGGACCGAGGGCATTAGCGTCTATCACAATCCAAACGCACGTTATCCGCTCGACCCCGACATGTTCCCTGACGCGGCGCATCATTTCCTCGATCAGGAGGGACGGTTGCGCAGCTTCACGCCGGACTTTTACCCGCTCGGGTCGGTCACGCGTCAGTTCGCCCCGGTCGATGTTGCGAAAATCCTCGCCGCCGCCAAGGACGGTACGCACATGATGTGGACCTTACGCCCGGAGGAATAAGCAGCTCCGCGCGCGGTCGGGGCAGCCGCGGCTCTCAAAGGATATAGCTCCAGCCGATCGTCCAAATCCTCCAGGATTGAGGCAATCTCGACGTGGAGGCGATAGGCTGCACATCCTGTGGGCGGCTGCACCCAGTCCTTGCGTCTCGCTTCTGTTCCTGTTATGTTCTAATGGTGGGCGCGATTGCGACCCCTTTCGAACTTGGACTGCCCATGGCTTTATTGGAGACATTGCACGCGCTGCTGGCTAGGATGGACGTGCGGTGCGCAGTGTTCGGGGGACAATGGCTAGAATGAGCCAGATTAGCTTTGCAGATTTATTCTCCGGTTGTGGTGGCCTGTCGCTTGGCTTGTCGTTGGCAGGATTTTCTGGCCGCTTCGCAATCGAGCGCGATCCAATGGCGTTCGGAACATTCTCCGCGAACTTCCTTGATGACCCCGCCGGTCCGTCAGCCTTCTCCTGGCCCGAGTGGCTGGAGCGAAAGGCTTGGGGCATCGAGGAGCTTCTCGAGCGGCACAAGCCAGACCTGCTGGCGCTTCGTGGCAAGATCGACGTGCTGGCGGGCGGGCCGCCCTGCCAGGGATTTAGCTTTGCCGGCCGCCGGCAGGAGGAAGATCCCCGGAACATGCTCTTCGAGAAGTATGTCGAGGTAGTGAAGGCGCTGAAGCCAAAGCTCCTCGTCCTCGAGAACGTGCCTGGGATGAAGGTCATCCATCACAGGCGGAACGTCATTGAACTCGTCCCATCGCCAGAGGCGCCAAGGCGCCAATCCTTCTTCGACCGCCTGATCGAGAGCCTTGATGAGGCAGGCTACGCGGTAGAAGGCGAACTCGTCGACGCATCGCGCTTCGGCGTACCGCAGCGGCGGGTACGGCTGATCGCCATTGGCGTTCGCAAGGACCTCTTGCGATGGGCGCCGAGCGGGCCCCGCAGGGCGTTCGAGTTGCTCGAGCTGGCTGGACCCGCGCAGCTTGCGGAGCTTGGACTCCCGGCGACGGTAAGTAGTGCCGCGGCCATATCCGACCTCGAGGTCGCCGGCGCCAAGCTTGTCGCATGCGAAGACGCGGAGTCACCGCGTGGCTTCCAGGAGGCATCCTACCGTGCACCTCGAACTGCATACCAGTTGCTGATGCATGCGAACGCGCCGTGTGGGATGAACAGCATGCGTCTGGCGCGCCACCGCGAGGACGTGCAGGAGCGCTTTGGCCGCATCATCTCGGAATGTCGCCAAGGCGTTCGGATGGATGATGCGAGCCGCAAGACCTACGGCCTCAAGAAGCACAGGATCTATCCGATGGCAGCCGGGGAGCCTGCACCGACGATTACGACATTGCCCGACGACATCCTCCATTACTCGGAGCCTCGCATCCTGACGGTACGCGAATGTGCTCGACTACAGTCGTTTCCCGATTGGTTTCGGTTCACGGGCAAGTTCACGACTGGGGGCCATAGGCGCACGCGCGAATGCCCGCGATACACGCAAGTGGGCAATGCCGTGCCACCGTATCTAGCGCGGGCACTCGGTATCGCGTTGAAGGACCTGCTTGCAGAAATTGCCGGGCAGCGGTCGGAATTCCTGGGTGCGCGCGGCGGGCAGCAGATTGCTGCGATCGCGTAGCCAGGGGGACGGCATGACGAACGGGGAGTGGGCGGCAGAGTTTCCCGCGCAGCTGGTCAACTGGGCCGGGCACCGGGCGGGTGGCGTCCGGCGGCTCTTCGACGACGAGAGCGGCCGCCCGGGAAGCGTCGTGTTCGAGACCAACTTGCTGCATCGCCTCGAGGTCTGGGCGAAGGCCTACGCCAGGAGTGAGCCCGGCACGCCGCGCATCCTCCTGTTGGTCGGCGGCCCGGGTAACGGGAAGACCGAGGCGATCGAGTCTACCATACGCTGGCTCGACACCGCGCTGGGAGCCGGATCCAGCCTGGTGTCCACCCTTGCCGAAGCGTTCTCGCCCGAAGACGGCATCGTGCCGCGCGTCGTAGACGTGGGCCTGCGGGAGGTTGGCGGGCGCGATGTCGCCGAACGACTATCGGTGGTGCAGGATGCCTCCGTCGTCACGGGCGTCGAGACGCGCACGGCAGCGCAGCTGCTGCTATCCGAGATCTCCGCGGCCCTCGACGATGCCGACCAGGCCTACCTGTGCTGCGTCAACCGCGGCGTGCTGGACGACGCCTTGATCGAGGCGATGGATACCGGGGCCGCGCCGGGCCGCGAGTTGCTGGAAGCGGTGGCACGTGCCGTGGGGCTGTTTCCGGAAGCTCCGCCATGCTGGCCGCTCCCGTCGTTCCCGCAGGTGGCCGTCTGGCCCATGGACGCGGAATCGCTGCTGGTTAGCCCCCTCGCCGGGGGGCCATCGCCAGCCAGCGCTCTCCTCGCTGCGGCCCTGGACGCGGAGAAATGGGCCGAGCCGGGTTCGTGCGAGGCCGGGGCTGGTTGCCCGTTCTGCGGCAGTCGCGAGCAGCTCGCCCGCGAGCGGGAACGGTCATCCTTGCTGAAGATACTGCGATGGTACGAGGTGGCCAGCGGCAAGCGATGGAGCTTTCGCGACCTGTTCTCGCTGGCTTCGTACCTGCTGGCCGGGCACCAAGTGTCGTCGCGGAACGCTGGCGTCCCGCCATGTACCTGGGCAGCCCGTCTCATCCAGCATGACGACCTCGCGCGGCGTCGAGGCAAGCCGTCCCGCGACACCTCGATGGCGCTATTCCAGCTGGTTGCTGCGCAGTACCAGCATGCGCTGTTCCATCGCTGGGACAGGGAGGCTGGGCCATCGTTGCTTCGCGACATCAAGGAGCTGGGCCTCGAAGACGACAACACCGCCATGGGCCTGCACTGGTTCCTGGCGTCCCGGCGCGTCCAATATCTCCCAGCGACCATCGGCATGTCCCTTGATGGCCTGGTAGATATCATGGACCCGGCGATGGCGGACCCGGATACCGAAGTTCAGGTGACCCAGCGAACGACGTGGTGGCTGCGGGACCTCGATGTCAGGTTCAGCCGCTCGATCAGCGAGGGACTAGACTATATACGGAAGTCTCAGGTCATCCCACGAATCGAAATGGAGCTGCTCGACAGGCTCGCCACGCTCGACGCGGACCTTTCCAATAGTGCGATCCGGCGCAAGCGCCCCCAGGCCGCCAGCAGGGTCCAGCGCATGTGCCGCGACTTTGCCTGTCGCATCGTCAGGCGAACGATCGGCGCGCGCACGGCCACGGTGCTGGACGCCAGCATCCTCGCGGATTTCCAGGCCGTGGTCGAGGACGAGGCCGGAAGCGACCTCTACGATGTCGCGCGCGAGGTCGAACGCCTCCTCAACACGAACCAAGACTTCGAGATATCGCTCACCACGACGTTCGGCCAGCCACTTCCCCCGCCGATGCAGCGCGCCACGCTCGTGGTGCCGGCGCGACCCGTGAAGCCCCTCGAAGAGCATGCCGTCGATCGCCCGCGAAATCCGATATCCTTCCTCAAGGTTGGCGCTGGGCGGTCGTCCCAGCCAATCGCCCTGACGTTCGAGCTGTTCCGGGCCGTGAAGGAACTCGAGCGCGGAATGTCGGTCGCCTCGCTTCCTCGCACGGTGCTGGCATTGCTCGACACCGCGCGTGCGCGGCTGTCCGGGCCGATCGTGCGCGACCGCGACATCCTTGACCGCGCCCAGATACGAATCGGCGCAGGCGAGGTCGTCGTGGAGGAGCGCCGCCAGGGTTTCGCCGCGCATCGCGGGGGAACGGGACGATGAGCCTTGCCAAGTTCCGCGAAGAGCCATGGAAATCTTCCCACGAAGCCTATTCCAGCTCAGTGTTGGCAATGACGCCCGCCCCGGAATATGCGAGTTCCGAGGTCATCCTGGCCTCGCTGTACCGCGTCGTCGGTTTTCGAGGGCTTTCGGAGGGCGCAGTCCCGCAACAGGGGCGCGACCTCGACAAGGAAATCCAGAAGTTTCGCAATCGCCGGCGAGAGCGCGACGGAGCGGCGTTGGACCCCGACTCCTTCCACATGATGCTCCATTCCGCGTTGGAAAGCCCAAAGCTTCCCAACCAGTCTTCGAAGCGCTTCCTCCAGGTGACGCCGCTCGTGCCACAGGCCGCGGCGTTTTCGGGCTCGGCGCGCCTTGCCGGTAATCCCTGGTCCGCGGGCTCGCTCGTGCGGCGGATGGTGTGGCTGGGGTCCGAAGACGCAGGCGCGGCGCAGGCCATCTGGGCGAGCCTGTTCAGCGCGCTGTCGGTTGACGACGATGATGACGTCTTTGCTCGCTTCCTCCAGCGAGAGATAGGGGGCTGGGTCGCGAGCCGGGAATGGCAGCAAGTGCCGCCGGGGGACGTGGGCTCGCTCTCGCCGACTGATCGTGCTGGCCTGTCTTACCCGGCAAGGCAATTCACGCACGATCTCGTCTCGGTCCTTGGCGCGAAGGGCGCGATGACCCGGCGGCAATGGACCAGCCTATTGGAGGCAATCCTCCGGATTGGCACGGTCTCCCATGTCGTTTGGCTTTGCGACGTGCATGACCGGGCGTGGGCAGCTGCTCGCGCCGCGCTTGCGGGTGGTGGGCCAACCACCATCGAGGAGGCTCGGTCGGCGATGTTCCCCGCCACGTTCTCGTACCTTTCGTACGGCGACCGGGCCCTGCCGGCGATCAAGGACAGGGCGTCGTCCTTCCTGCAGTCGCGGATCGGCATCAATGCGGTGCTGTGGGCCCTTGAGGACGCGGGAACGGCATTCGAGGGGGACCTCGGCTCCGCGGCAGGCATGCTCGCCCTATGCGAGGCGATCAGGCGGGCACCCACTGCCCTGGACCGCCCTGGCCTCCTCGAGACGGTCGAGGAGGTGCAGGAACGGGAGAACCGGGCGATACTGTGCCGCAAGGGAATTGGGTCGAACATCATGGAATTCGCCAGGCACGTCCTTGGCCAGCGGCAAGCCGCGAGCGACATCCTCCGTGGCTATGACCAGGGGTACGCGCTACGCAAGAAGGGCCCGAGCAAGTCGAGCCCCTGGGTGGTCGGCCTCGGGCCGGTCGCCGTCCTTGCGCTCGTGCATTGCTCGCTGGCTGGAACGACCGGTCCGAGGTCCGTGCGTCGCCTTGCGCAGCACCTCGCGAGCTACGGCATCTCGATCGACCATCGCGACATTGCCCAGAACGACCTCGGAAGCCAGCTGCGGATGCTCGGGCTCGTCCTCGACAGCCCCGATGCCGAGAGCGGCATGCTGCTCGTGCCGCCCTTCACGGAGCCCGCGGCATGAACCGGCTCGCTGCTGCGCTTGCGACGATCGTCAGGTCCAGGCTTGACCAGGCCATGGCCGACGAAGGTGCCGAGGTGCGCCTGATCTTCCACGGTCCCCCACTAGAGATACTCCGGGACGTGTTCGACATGCTCGTGGACGGGAGTGGGCACGACGGCCCTCCGGTACCAATCCTGCTCCAGGTACCATCGCTCGCCATGGGTCAGGTCAACCCAGCCGTCGGCGCATCCGGGCATTGCGACGAGACCCACCTGTTGGTGCTACGGAATTCCCCGGCACGCCCCACCTACGTAGCCCTCGTCCCACCCGGACAGCACAGCAACAAGTCTGTCTCGACGACGACGGATGAGTTCGGCATGCTGGCAGCGAACAACGCCGGCAACGTCCCCTTCGAGGACTGGTGGGCCGACGAGTTCCTGCAGGAACTCGTCGGCATTGGCATTGCGCAAGCCGGCATCCCGGAGGAGAGCCGAGAGGGCGCACGAGCGCTGGTCGAGCATGCAGCGAGTGCCTGCGACGAGGTCGACAGAGAGCGGACCCAGCGCGCCTCGGCATGGCGCGTGGTGTCGCGCGTTTTCTCGGCCTACCCGGTCGGCGACGAGCTCTCTCCGGCATCCCGCCTGAGCCTGGCGTGCGGGCTGCCGCCGATGCAGTCGGGTGGCCTTTCACCAAGGGAGCAAGTGTCGACCCTGGAGAAGGTCGCCGACGCCCTTGCCGACGGCTTCAATGCCGGCGTGGCACGTGCCCAGGAATCGGCTGCCGACGAGGACATTGCCACGCTCGGCGACTTCCTGACCCATCTCAGGGTCGCCTGCGACCGCCCGACGGCCTTCGAAAGGGCCGCTGCTGCCTACTACGCCCCTGCTTCCGGGTTGGTCGTCGCCCCGGCCCCTGCCTGGTGGACCAGCCTGACGGTCGAGAAATGGTCGGAGTTGCTTGCCGAGGAAGCGTCGGCAACGGGCGACATCATCATGATATGCTCTAACGGCATCGTCCCGCTGGGCAAGGGCATGCCAGTCCTCGTCGAGGAACAGGTGGAACTCCAGTTCGAGACAGTCGGGCTCGATGCCTCGAACGCGGTCGTCACGATCGAGCGAACGCCGAGCGGTCCCTCGGGGAAGGAGGTTGGCCAAGTTCGCGCAGACAGCGGCCGGACATTCCGGGACGCGGCACCGCCGGTCCACCGGACCCCCATGCGGTACGTGGCATCGGCGGAGCACTTCAAGCCTGGCGCCATCAAGGTGGTCTCGCTGGCGACCTGGGCGCCAGGCATCTTCGTCGCATGCCGCCTTGCCCGCAAGTTGACGCCGCCCAAGCGCCGGAAGGGGAAGGGGAGCCCGGAGTACGAGGCCAGCCTGTTGCTCCCGGGAGCCGGCCGCTATGAGTTGCTCGTCTTTTGCTCGCCGGGAATCTCGCTCGACGAGACTGCCGCTGGCAATCCTGATGACGCCGCAGAGCGAGGGGATGCCGCCGCGACATTGGCCGTGCGAACGATCCGGCCGCGGCAATACCAGATCGAGGTCGAGCTTGACGGCAACTACCAGCTCGACATCGGCTTCGAGCGCGAGGCGCCCGACGGCACCGTCTCGCACGAGGCTTGTAGGGCATTCCTGTCGGTTGAGGAGGTCCAGCAGCAAGGCTGTCGCAGCGAGTTCGAGCGGCTCATCCGTGCAAACCGTCGCGTCTTGCAGCCCGCGGAGGCACGGGCAATCGTGCAGCTCAACCGCAATGCAAGATCGTCGAGCTTTCAGGACTGGATGCTGTCGGCCGAGCTGGCTGCCCGGTCCTACATGCCGGTCATCATCGCTGAGGACTACGTTGGGTCATGGGTGCAGCCGAGCTGGTCGGAAGCCAACGGCCCAGTGTTCTCAAGCGGGCGCTTCCTAAAGGACCCACGTCCCGCGCCCTCGGAGTTCCTGCCACCCCCCGGCTTCGTCGAGGCTCGTGTGGCCTTGGCGGATCGCATCCGGGGCGGCGGGGACGAAACGGGCCTCGTCGAGTCCGCGCAGCTCGGGAAGTGGCTCTCGACCGACGAAGCGTTCCGCGGCCTGGTGGAGCAATACTTGTCCTCCTACCAAGCCTGGCTGGCCACAGAGCCGGACGTGGCATGCTGGGTGGACGTCATCGCGGTGACCTCGCTGCAACAAGATGGACGGACGCTCTCGCGGGTGCCAGATGCCGTCTTGTTGTCTCCGCTCCACCCTGCACGCCTCGCGTGGCAAGCGATGGCGCAGATGGTGCTTCTGGAGTCGGACGAGGCCGACAAGCCCTGTCCTGCCGCGAGCGTTTTGGACCCCGATTGCATCCCCGACATCCTTTCGATGGCCCTCCGCTCGCCGGCGGGCATCGACCATATTGACTTCGTCGCCGTCGAGAACGGCACGGACTATTGGTCGGTTCTGTGGAACGGGCGCCAGCTTACTGGCCTCCCGGCACGGTCCCAGATGGCCCCGTTCGGCGACGGCTTCGGCGTAACCGTTGGCGGCATCTCGGTCGGGTTCAGCGCTGCACAGGTTGGCCGCGCGCTGGATGACGTCTCGAATCTCCTGGCCGCGAAGCCGGTCGTCGGGATCGCCGTGACCAGCGCGGGAGGAACGACCGATGCTTGCAACGAGGGCCTGATCGGCTGGTGCGCGAGCCGGTACCAGGAAGATGAGGGACGTCCCGTGCGACAGTCGGTTGGACACCGCCACGTCAACATCTTTGATGACCGCGACATCGCGTCGCGACCGGACGACGCGCGCATTGCAAACCTGTCCGAGGACACCGGGAACAAGGTCCGCTGGTTCGACGGCCAGCCAGCCGGGGTCGTGCCGGACCTGGGAATCATCGCGCAGCTAGACATGTCCGAGCCCGGTGCCTCCCGGGTAGAGAATCGCACTCCGCTTGGCCATGCAGGCCTTATCCGCCATCGGATCCGGAGGCAGCTCCCCGGGGCGTTCATCAGCGAGTCCCGCCAGGGCATCGCCCCGGCAATGTCCGGCGACGCCCTCGCCGACAAGATTGCTGCCTGCATCGCGACGATGGAAAACCTTGGAGCGGAACGTGCCGGCCTGAGCTTCGCTCCGAACGTCAACGCGATCCACGACATGCTGGAGAACCGAAGGACCGACTTCGTCGCTGTTTCCTCGTCGGCGATCGATCCAGCCTGCTTTCTCGGCGGGTGGCTGGAGGGCACGTATCTGTGGGACTACGACCTGCCATCTTATTCCCACCGGGCAGGCGACACCAACGGCTACTACCTCCTATCGAGGGTCAAGGACGCAGACCGCGAGGCCTTGGGCAAGGCGCTCGCCAGGCTGCCGGGATGCGCTGGGATGCCCGCGGACAAAGTCCAGGAAGTCTTGCTCGAAGTGGCCCGCCGGGGGATCCCGACCATCCGCGGGCTTGCAGGGGATGATGCTGGCGCGACTGGCGATCTCGGCCTCTTCCTCGCGGTCAGGTTGCTCCAGGATCGGTTCCGCGCCATCGCCGACGTCGAGAGCCTTCTTCCAGTGATCGGCGGAAGCGGCGATGACGCGCATATCGCGATCATCGTGCCGGTCGATCCCTTCCGCGGTTACATTTCCGACATCGCCAGGACCTTGCGCAAGGCGAAGGAGGCGAGTCTCTCTCGTCCAGACCTCCTCGTCATCGGGGTCCGCCTGTCCGGCGGATCGGTGCGCATCCACCTTACGCCAATCGAGGTGAAGTGCCGGCCCGGCTCCAGTTTCCCGGCGACCGAGGTCTCCGACGCGCTCGAGCAGGCCCGGACAATGTCCCGGCTTCTCGAATCGATGCTTCCCCATGAGGGGCAGCCGCGGGCGTGGTCTCTCGCGTTCCAGCACCTCCTCCTTTCCCTCGTCGGCTTCGGCATGAGGGTCTACAGCCAGCATCCCGACGTCGTCGACCAGGAACGCTGGTCCACCTTCCACGAGCGGATTGCCGCGGCGGTGCTGGCCGAGGATTGCCCGGTCTCGATCGACGCGCGCGGAAGGCTCATAATCGTCGACGATAGCCCTAGGAGTAGCGCGCGAGATCGCGACGGCGACGGCTTCGACGAGACCATCACGATAGGGATGCAGGACGCTGGATGCATCGTGGGCGGGGACGTAGCGACCTTCTACGATAGCGTTCGCGCCAAGGTTGGGGACTGGGGCCTCTTGCCGACGATGGCGGGCCAGCCCGCCGAAACGTCCTCAGCGTCAGTGGGGGAATCGGTACCTGCCCCGGCGGAGCCGCTACCGGCGTCGGCTGGGGCGGCACGCGCGTCCGCGGCAACCCCGGAAATAGAACAAAGTCCCGAAATCGAGGAGGAGGACGCGCTTGCGGTCCCTGCCGAGGCCGATTCCGCCTCGGTGGAGGAAAATGCGAGCACCGGGGTCGTACTCGAGGTCGGCAAGACCGTCGATGGCTTCCAGCCCCGAGAGGTATCGCTCAACATCGGCGATACGAGGCTCAACCACCTGAACATGGGCGTGGTGGGCGATCTCGGCACGGGCAAGACGCAGCTGTTGAAGTCCCTGATCCTCCAGATTTCGGAATCGAGGGAGGCGAACCGGGGCATCCGACCCCGCTTCCTGATCTTCGACTACAAGCGGGACTACAGCAGCCCCGAGTTCGTTGCAGCGACGGGGGCGAGGGTCGTCCGGCCGGAGCGCCTGCCTATCAACTTGTTCGATACCAGCACGATGGAGGAGACGACTGCCCCCTGGTTGCACCGCTACCGCTTCTTCGCCGACGTGCTGGACAAGATCTACTCGGGCATCGGCCCGGTGCAACGCGACAAGCTAAAGAAGGCCGTGCGCGCCGCATACGATGCTTCCCTACCGGGTTCGCCTCCGACGCTCTACGACGTCCACGCCATCTACTCCGAGATGCTGGAGGGCAAGTCGGACTCGATCATGGCCATCATCGACGACCTCGTCGACATGGAGGTGTTTGCGCAGGATACGCGATCGACCATCCCCTTCGACCAATTCCTCGACGGCGTGGTGGTGATCTCCCTGGATGCGCTTGGGCAGGACGATCGCAGCAAGAACATGCTCGTCGCCGTCATGCTCAACCTATTCTACGAGAACATGCTCAGAATTCCGAAGCGGCCATTCCTGGGAACCGCCCCCCAACTCCGCGCGATCGACTCCTACTTGTTGGTCGACGAGGCGGACAATATCATGCGCTACGAGTTCGACGTGCTGCGCAAGCTGTTGCTGCAAGGGCGCGAGTTTGGCGTCGGCATCATCCTCGCCTCGCAATATCTTCGCCACTTCAAGGTCAACGCAACCGACTATCGGGACCCGCTCCTGACCTGGTTCGTACACAAGGTGCCCAACGTCACTCCTGCTGAGTTGTCCGCGCTTGGGCTCACCGGATCGCTTGCGGAAATGGCAGAGCGCGTGAAGTCCCTCCAGAACCACCAGTGCCTGTACAAGTCCTTCGACGTCCCGGGGGAGGTCATCCGGGGGCTGCCGTTCTTCGAGCTGGTCCAGCAGGATCAGAAGGGCTGACAGGGTGGATGGTCGACACCCTCACCCCGGCGGAGCGTTCCGAGCGGATGTCTCGGATCAGGTCTCGAGACACGTCGCCAGAAGTGGCGCTGCGGAAGGCGCTCCACGCCCTCGGCTTCCGATTTCGCCTCGACAATCGAAAGTTGCCAGGCAAGCCCGACATCGTGCTTCCTCGCTACAAGGCGGCGATTTTCGTCCATGGCTGCTTCTGGCATCGGCACGAGGGCTGCAAGGTAGCCACTACGCCAAAGTCAAACACGCAGTTCTGGATCGACAAGTTCGCGCGCAACGTCTCGCGGGACGCACGCGTCATTGGCGAGTTGCAAGCAATGGGCTGGCGCGTGCTCGTGGCATGGGAATGCGAGCTTGGCCCCCGGGGCAAGGTTGCTGCGCGCGCTATGGAACTCGCGGCGTCGATACGCGAAGGGGCGACCTAGCGCACCCGTGGTGGGCCAGCTCGAATGGCTAGTCCGGCCAATAAGCCATTGTCGTTCATCGACGCCTTCGCGGGCTGCGGCGGCCTCAGCCTTGGATTGAAGCGAGCGGGCTGGGAATGCCGTGTCGCGATCGAGAAGGACTCGTTCGCGTTCGAGACATATCGCGCAAACTTCCTTGTGGATGATGCGCCGCTGCGCATGACATGGCCGGCAGGCGTCGCGGAGCAAGCATGGGACATCGCCGCGTTCCGCGAGCAATGCGGCGACTTTGTCGACCAGATGGGTGGCAACGTCGACCTGATCGCCGGTGGTCCGCCATGCCAGGGCTTCTCGCATGCGGGGAGGCGACAAGCCGACGACCCCCGCAACCGCCTATTCGAGGAATACCTCGCGCTCGTTGACGAGATCCAGCCAAGGGCAGTGCTCATCGAGAACGTCAGGGGATTCACGTCTGACTTCGGGCGAGGGATGCCCGGCGAAGGCCGAAACTTCGCGGCGGAACTGAAGGAACGGCTGTCCACTGCCTACGAAACCGCGGATACGATCCTCGTGGCCAGCGACTTTGGCGTCCCGCAGGCCAGGCCTCGGTTCTTTCTGGTCGGGGTACGCCGCGACATCGCGGCCGGGCGAGCGGTTGACTCCTTCTTCAGGCGATTGAAGGTGACCGCGAGCAGGTTCCTGGCATCAAGGGGCTTGCCGTTGGGCACGACATCGCGCGATGCCATTTCCGACTTGGAGGTCGGCAGGGCCGGTACGATCGATTGCCCGGATTCGGTAGGGTACAAGGCAATAGCCTACGGTGGTCCAATCTCCGCATTCCAGCGCGCCATGCAACAGGGGTACGAGCGCCAGCCCAGCGACACACGCCTCGCGAGGCATGCGCCGGAGATAAGCATGCGCTTCGCGGATATTATCCGAAGTAGCGGGGAGGACGGCAGGCTGAACCAGGTGATCTCGCCAGAGCTGCGGCGCAAGCATGGACTCAAGAAGATCGCGGTTCGGGTCCTCGACCCGCTCGCGCCAGCGCCGACCATCACGAGCATGCCCGAGGACTTGCTGCACTACCGCGAGCCAAGGACCTTGACCGTGCGCGAGAACGCGAGGCTCCAATCATTCCCCGACTGGTTCGCGTTCAAGGGTAAATACACAACGGGTGGCCTGTCGCGGCGGACCGAGATTCCCCGGTTCACCCAAGTCGCCAATGCCGTGCCGCCTCTGCTGGCAGAACAGATTGGCGAGTGCCTAGCGGCAATGATGAGGTCGATCTAGGCTGGGCAGCGGTCATGGATGGCCTCGCAAATGCGTCGCAGGGCGTTGCGCTGCGTATTCAGTTGCCCTCGGAACTCTACCATCCAGGTATCATCGATTTCGACGTCCGGCTTGCCTGGGCGAATGGCGCGCAATGAAGCCGTGTTCCCGTCATCCATGATCGCCCGTGCATGTGCCAGCAGGTTGCGCTTTGCTATGACTTGGGCCTCATAGTCCGCGAAGATCGTGCAAGCGGCATCGCCCTTGCCTAGGGCCATTTCACCTAGCTTTGAGACGGCCTGCCACTTGTACGTGGATCCAAAGATCGCATTGTCGGTCACGATGCCTACGACGTCGCTACGCTCGATCCGCCGTTCCAAGTTCAAGATATTGTCCCGCTCGTTGGCAAGCAAGCTCTCGATGCGGTCCTTGCCCTTCGCGACGAACGCATCGTTCTTCGATGCAAACGCCTTCGCGAGTATCTCCTCCATTAGCAGGTCCATTTCCGCCGCCTCGGCTATCGCGATTCCGCGCATGTGGTTGAGGTCGACGGCCTTGCCGACGATGGTGTCGGCGACGCCACGGAGAACTTCGTCGAAGTCGTCTCCCCGCGAGGCAATAAATACGCCATCGACATGGTGCTCAGCCATCCTCTGGGCAAGCTCTTTGCGTGGGCTGGTGGAGTAGAAGATGATGTCGGTGTACTTGAGGCGGCGGCGGACGGTGCTCGCCGCGAGGGCGCCGTCGAACTCTCCCTCGCCAAGTTTGTAGTCGACTATCGCGAGGTCGATGTTCCGGCCATCCGCCTTGCAATAGTCGTCGATGCCCTTGGCGGAGATGTCCTGGGCCACCTCCACCTCGAGCCGAAAGCCCTTGTCCTCCAGCTCCATGCGGAGCATCTCGATGGCGTCGCCGATTTCGCCAGGCTGGTCGTCGATCACCAGCAGCCGGAAGTCGAGCTTCATGCTGGCAACCTAATCCGGATGTGGGCCCCCGGGTGGGCATCATCATAAGGTTCCGGCATGGCTTCTATGGTTCCCCCCATCGTACCGACGACCTCGCGGACATGGTGGAGGCCAAGGCCCGATCCCGCCTTTCCCGTCGTGACACCCATCTCGAACATTGAGTCGAGGGGCTTTAGCGACTTGTTCCAGCCAACGCCGTCGTCCGCGGCATCGATCACGAGCACCTGCTTGCCATCCCGCTTCTCGACCGACAGCGCCAGCAAGAGCGACGATGCCTCGGCCTTGCCTGCGTTCGATACGAGGTTGTCCACGATGATGCCCACCTCGATCGGCTTGAACGTCCGCTCGAACCCCTTCTCTGCTCCCTTGACGGTCGCGCTCAGTCCGGCGGGTGCCCACGAATTTGCGATCGCGTCGGTGTAGTCCCGGATGAACTGGGCAAGGTCGTCCTTCCGGGACGACGCTTGCTCCTTGTAGCCTCCGCGGCTTGCGAAACGCGCTGCCGTCAGGATCTGGCTGTTTCGGAAGGACACGGACTCGAGGAAGCCAAGCACGTCCTCCTTCTTGACCTCGGCGGCACGTCGCAACTTCCCTGACATGAGCTTGATGCTGTTTTGGATTGCGGCGGCGTGAATGCCGATCTGGTGATGAAGGTTTAGGATCGTGTCCTTGTCTAGGGCCGCGGCCGACATGAGGAAGCTGTTACGGCCGCGCTCGTCGTCGAGCATGCCTTCCAGCGTTGCTACCTCGCCCTCTGCCTTCAGGGCGCGCGCCTCGGCACGCAGCTCGGCCTCGCGGGCCTCGGCCTCGGCTGCTTGCAACGCCTCGATGCGCGCGCGGGCGACGTCCACGGTGGACAGCAGCTTTTTGTTGCCAGTCTTCTCGGCGAGCAACTCGAGCGCCCGGAAAGAATCAAGGAATGACTCCGAGCGTTCGTCCACGATGCGAACGAGGTCAGGGTTATAGTGGACGACCTCCACGCCTTCGGTAGCCGCGAGGCGCGAGACGAGCTGAGCGATCTTCGCACTGCTTGAATCGAGGCGCATCCGGGAAGTGCCCGCCTCGTCCTTGTCGAAGTCGTCCTTCCAGGAGATGTCCACGACATAGCGCTCGAGTCGCTTGATGCACTTGTCCACGACGGCCTCGACCAGCTGGTCGACGTGCTTCGTTTGGATGAAGCCACCAGCCCTGCTGGTGGCCTCGTCGAACCCGGGCACCCCCAGGACGTCGACCCGTCCGACCAGCTCGCGAGTGCCAAGGAAACGCCTCTGGCCCTGCTGCTTCCGCTTGTTGAGGCCGAAGAAGTCGTCGTCCTCGTTCCCTATCGGGAACACGCGAAAGCCGTTCCGGAATGCAAAGATCGAACCGAAGTTGATCGATCTCACGCCCATCCGGCGGGTGAACGTCACCTTCGCGCTGCGATTGAGGTAGTAGACGTCGGCAGAGAACCCTGCGTCCTTGAGGTGCTTGTACGGATTTGCCTCTCGTATCCTGTAGACGACGTCCCCGCGGTCCTCGAGTTCCGTCTCCAGCCGGTCGCCACCCTCGATTGCCTTCACGCGAATGACGGTCGTCCGCTCGGCGAGCGCCTTCAGGATCGAGTTCTCGATAATCCCGTTGACGACGAAGCCGGCAGGGTCCTCGGGATCGCGCTCGGCGTTGAGGGCCTCGATCTCCGCGTCTTCCTCGGCCTCTGCCTCGGCGACGATCTCGATCTTGAACTTGTCGCCCTTGGTCGAGAAAGGATTGATGAGCTTGCTGAGGGCCCGGCGAAGGTCGAGTAGCTTCTCCCGGTCCCATTCGGATCGAAGTCGCCGGATGACGAGGCTCGTCCCAAGGCCCGTCGGGGAATGATGCGCCTCGGGCGGGAAGGCATTGGCCGAGCCCAACCTGACGCCTACCTTGGCAAACTCCTTCTTCGGGTCCTTCTCGTAGTCGCGCCAGTCGACCTCGAGGGTCTGGACTTCCTGGCCGCGGGCGCGGCTACATAGAAGCAGGGTCTCGCCAAGGCTATCGCAGGAGAACCGGCCTACTCCCTTTGCTCCCGCGTAGACCCTGCGCGCCTCGCCGATTTTGTCGCGATAGTCCTGGTCTTCCGTGCCATCCCGCTTCGCAGAGTAGGCGACGAACAGCCATTTATCGAGGACGTCGGCTCGGCTCATGCCCTTGCCGTCGTCGGATATGACGATCGCATCCTCCTCGAACGCGACGACGACCTTCCTTGCACGCGCGTCAAATGCGTTCTTCACGAGCTCGAAGACTGCGACGAAGTCGTCGGTAATGAGGTCGCGCCCGATCAGGTCCTTAAGGCCAGTACTGATCCTGAAATGCTTCAGGACTGGCTTTGCAGGGGCCTTTGCGGCGGGTTTTCGGATCGTTGTCCTCGCTGCCATCCTGTACCTGCCAAGCCCTAGACAGGGGTCCGCCGCCCACGCCCAGGTGCCGCCGGTACTGACTCGCCTCCCGCGCACTTCCTGATGGCGCTGGAATGCCCCCAATTTACGTCGTGCCATGATGACGCGGCATCATCGAATGGGCAAGTTCCGATGTCGCCATGGCCTGCCGCCCCAGGGCGCGCGACGTTAGGCCCACCGGTCATGCGAGAAAGCCATGTCATTATTGTTCAAGATGATCGATGGTCTGCGGTAATCCCTCCCCCTCCACCAGCGCTCCCGCTTGCCAATCGGAGCCTATGGAAGGCGAAGGGATTAAGGAATTGCGGGCGCCAGAACTGCGCTCTGCGGCATGCAGCGTTAATAGGGGATAATGCTGGACGCATGCAGGGTGATGGGATCTTGACTGAAGCGCGTGCGCGCGGATTGCATGGGTGCTGGTGGCAGAACGCAGGGGGCGGCGGCATGAGTGAGGGACGGCCCCGGCCGGAAAATTATTACGAAGCGCGCGGCTTCAGCGTCTACTATCTGGCGAATGCCGTCTTCAACATCGTCAGCAGCTCGGGTGCGTATCTTCGCGGCATCGAGGATATTCTCGGAGACATGCGGGTGCTGACGCTGATGCGCCCGTTCCATCGCTATACCAATCTTCATCACTTCATCCGCGAGATTTCCGTCGATATCATGACTGAGGAAGTCGCCAATATCGACCCCGACCACCGTTTTCTTCGCGAGTTCCTGCGGATCTTCACAGTGCCGTTTCCGGAGGAGGCTCTCCAAGACGAGGACAGTTTCTGGGATTTTGCAAGTGAGTCCGGCCGCTTTCACGACGCTCTCGACGAACTGGCCGACGAGGTTTTCCATGTCCTGTTCGGTGATGTGGCGTTCCTGCAGAAATTCAACCGGCTCTGCGCGGACTATATCGAGATGGCCGGCTTCGGCGACGAACTTAAGACCCGCCGCGGCACGTTGAAGCGGGTAGCCATCCCGGTGTGGGCACGGCGTGCGATCTTTTACCGCGACAAGGGTGAATGCCGCGCCTGCAAGCGAAGCTTGGCAGCCTTGATTAACCGCCTTGAGACCGAACGCTACGACCATGTCGTACCGCTCGCCTGCTTCGGCGCCAACGATATCACCAATCTCCAGCTGCTGTGCGAGCCGTGCAATCTGAAGAAGTCCGCCGCAGAGGAGCCCGTGTCGCGGCTCTATCAGCGGGCAATCCCATCCTGAGTCGCGAAGGGAGCCTATAGTCCCGGACCGCCAGCTGCCCTGATGGCGCCAGCGTTCATTGCCTCGCGGCCAGCAGCTCCGCGCCGAGTTTCAAAGCAAGGTCGACGTAAAAGTGCTCCGGCATGGCACGCCAGATCTCGTGCATGAAGCGAAGCCGGCTGAGCTCTCCGTCCGCAACCGCTTCGAGAAGCGGTTCGTATCCCTGGTAGGCGAGCGAGAAACGGAGCAGCTCATCGCTTAGGAAGTAGAGCTCGTCATGCGCAAGCCCGCGCTTCGTCGCATCGTCCATCAGCATCCCGAACAGGAATGACCACTCGTCTTGATCGTCTCCCTGGGCGGCACCCATCGGCAAGGCCGGGGTAGGTCGCCCGTTGAACCTGGCATGCACCAGCCGGTGGCACGGCCGACAAAGCGAAATGCCGTTTCCAAGCTCGAGCGCCGCGAAGGGCACAAGCGTGCGGCGCATCACGTGGTGGGTCTGGATTCCGTCTTCCTGCTCGCAGTTCAGGCATCGGCCGCCATCACGTGTCTTCACGAAGCGGCTCCAGAGACGAAGAAGCCATCCAGCGGAGCACCCCCTGGCTATTGCCCGTTCGAGCGCCGCCCGGCGACGGACGACCTCGCTATTCTCCTTCCGGATTTCCGACATGCCGCCTTATGCCCTAAGCTGCCGACATTCTGCATTGCGGATCACGGTTATTTCGCGTCCGTTGCGGCGAACGGCAACGGACGGTCTATGGAAGCCTGGAAGATCTATGAGCGCATGATCGCGCAACTGTTCGTCGATCAGGTTTCGACCGGCCTGTGCATCACGCCTAACGCGCGCATCACGGGGGCGCGAAGTGGCGTTCTGCGACAGGTCGACGTGCTGATCGAGCCGCGGCATGGCCCCGACGTCCTCCGTCGATCGATCGTCGAGGCGAAGCGGATTGAGCGAAAGATTCACGTCAAGGACGTGGAAACTCTTCTCGGCATGATGGACGATGTCGATGCCCGGCATGGTTATCTCGTCTGTCCCACTGGCCATTCCGACGCGGCCTTGCGCCGCGCCCAGAACACGGTGCGCATCTGCCTGATCCCCCTTGATCGCATCGCGGATTTCGACCCGACGGAGTGGCCGGCATGTCTTGGGTCGTGCAACGGCGGCAGAATCTTCTGGGATGGCTTTCCCCAAGTGGAGATGAAGGCGATTCAGGCCGGTGATCCCCTCGGTCGCATCAGGCTGCTCGCCTATCCGCAGAAGGTCGGGAAGTGCGACGTCTGCGGTGCTTTTCATGTCCGTTGCCTCAGTTGCCATGACACGCTGCTCATTCCGCACGACGTCGGCGAGGAAGACTTTGGACACCAGTGCTCGTGCCGGCTTCCGTGGTTCTGGCTGGGTTCGGTCGAGCCGGACGAACTCGGCCGGCGATCGGCGGAGCTTCATCTCATACTTGGGTCGGGAGAAGTTACCACCGTCAACCGGCGGCCGCTCTGAAGCCCGGAGGACGAGGCCGACCTCGATCCTTCTCCCGGCATGCCCCTGGGCTCGCGTGCCGGCAATGCTCGATGGCTTACCTGCTAAGTGGCGCTCACCGAGATGCTGACGCCATGCCGCTGAAGGACGTTGAGATATCGGAGAGCCTGCGCATCGTTCCTTTGCCGCTCCGTCCGCTCGAAAAGTCGGAATGCGACGCCGATCGCTAGCCCACCGCCAGCGGATAGGAGCATATGTTTGGGCGACACCGCGGCAAACATTGCCCCCGGGGCTGCCGCCTTGACACTATCCTTGAATGCGTCCTTCAAACTGTCTTTTAGTGACGCGCCGGCCTCTTCGCCGAAAATCTTCCGAAAGGACGGCAGGCTGTTCCGCTTGGTCGCCTCCCACCGCTCGACCACGTACTGGGCGCGATCGGCAAGATGTTGTGAGATGACCTTAGGGTCCGTCATGTCGGTTGGGATGGTTCTGGCGAATTCCTCCACGCTATCCCGGAAGTCCGAAAGAGCCTCGTGCTCCTTGCTCAGCATCGCCAGGCTTCCGGCATCCAGTCGCGACAGATCACAATGTCGGAATATGACCGCCTCTGCGAGTAGCTCGCCTTTGCGGCTGAGGGCTGACGGCCGCTCGCGAATGGGCCTCGCGGTGACGCCTGAAAAGATCTCGCCGATGGGGCGCTTGATGGTCTGCGCGTAGAGATCGGGGAATTCCGTCACGAGCCGCATGCCACGAGCTTGGGCGGCAGCGAACGCAAGCGCGGACATCACGGCGTCACCGATGACGCGATGCATCTCCACATAACCCCAGTGGTCCGGTTGTTCCGGTTCCCAGGCGAGCCCATTCTCGCGCAGCTCATGGAGAAGCCGCGGCGCGAACTTTTCGTGGTGCACCTGTGTGGTCCCGCGCATGCGCCTTGCCCAGACGTCCCCTCCAAATCCGCGGCCCTCCAACTCCCGTTGTGTCGCGGATTTGCCGAAGCGGCGGCGCAGCGCCTTCCCGTCCCGGGAAAGCGCTGCCTGCAGGTGATCGAGGAGATCCTCCTGAAGATGATGCGGGATATCGTGGGGATGTATCGAGCGTAGGAGAGCTTCATCCCTCGCACCAATAGTGTTCGCGAAGACATCGATTTCGGGGTCGTCCTCGGGGGCATCGTAAGGCCGTATGCGAGCGACGTGAGGAAAGAGCAGAAGCGTGCTCTTCAACCAGTCGACGTCGCGCACTCGGATGTAGGGATAATTTAGCGCGTCATGAATTTCAGCCACCGACTTTCATCTCCGCTATATGCATCGTTCGCGTCTATTGTGTCGCGGCGCTGTCGAGGCGGCCGAGCTTGCTTACCTATCACGCATCCTGTGATAGCCGGGAATCGTCGACACTGGTCAGGGATGCTTTACGAATGTCGAGGGTCTTCACGCGCCAGGAATTCTACGATTTGGTGTGGTCGAAACCCATGACCCACCTGGCGAAGGAGTTCGCGCTCTCGGACGTCGCCCTCCACAAGATCTGCAAGAAGCACGACATTCCGAACCCGCCGCTGGGGTGGTGGGCGAAGAAGGCCGCCGGCAAGCCGGTCAAGCAAAGCCCATTGCCAAAAGCCAAGGCTGGTACGTCCGATAGGATCACGATCGCGGCTGGCCAATTGGGGCCGGAGCCTGAGGTGATCGCGACCGCGCGTGAGAACGCGCGCCTGCTCGCGTCGTCCATCGACGCAGACGCGGTCTTGCCGGCGAACCCGATCGTCGATCGGACGATCGCACAGCTGCGCAAGGCGAAGCCGTCCCCGATCAACGGGCTCGTGACGATCGAAGGCTTGAACGTGATCAAGGCCAGCGTCGCGCCGGCCTCGATCGACCGCTTGGAACTCGCCCTTGGTCGCATCGTGGCAGCGGCTGAAGCGTTGGGAATCAAGCTGGCGCGGGGCGAGAAGTCGGCAAGCTTCCAATGCGACGGCGAGACGATCGGCTTTTCCATCAGCGAGGGAGTCCGGCGCGAAAAGCATGTGCTTACCGAAAAGGAGATTGCCGAGGACGAAGCCGCGCGAAAGCGGCGTGAGCGGCGCTGGAAGAACCCGAACAGTTGGGACGACATGGATTTCAGCACGTCGTTCCTGCGCCGGCCGGAATGGGATTATCATCCGACCGGCCAGCTCGCGCTGGAGCTGCAGCAGTCATATTTCCTGGGCGGTAGCCCTCGGCGTTCCTTCAAGGACGCCAAGGTCCAGCGGATCGAGAACATGGCCAGCGACATTGCGGTCGGCATCGCTGTGCTCGCGGCGGCCAAGAAGGACGATCAGGTCAAGCGCGACGAGCAAGCACGGCAACGCGAGGAAGAGCGCCGGCTGCGCGAACTCGCCCTTCGCCGGGACCATATCGCCGAGCGCCGCGGCAAGGCACTGGACGAGGTGCTGGAAGAATTGGCCGCGCTCGATCGGCTGCGGAGGTTGGTGGCGAATTTGCGTGGCGAGGAAATGTCGGCGAACGCCGGCCGCGTCGTCGAATTCCTGGCATTGGCCGAGCGCCGGCTGGCCTCGCGCGAAGCGGCGCTCTCGGCTGACGGCCTTGAGCAGCGTTTCGAGAAGAACAAGCTGTTCGGCGACGATGACGATCACGCCTTCCGCCCGCCGTATGGCTATTATTAAGCGGCTGTCAGTCCAAGCAAATATGCCCGGTCCAGGCATGTCCACCCTTTTCCGGACGATGTGTTGGTGCTATTGATGGTGCCGGTGATTTTCCGCTGCTGATTTGCGCGGATAATCAGCTGCTTGGATGCCCGATCACAGTCCTCTTCTGGCACCATTCTTCCCGCGCTACGTGCGTTCGGGAAGGTCCGGCGAGCAGCTGGTTCGACAGCGCCGGTTACCGGACTGTTTCGCTAATTCCCAGCGACGATCGTTGGCTGCCCCGGCGCACACCGGCGGCGGGCTGGCCTCAGCGCTTCTGCGGAAACAGCAGGACGGCGCCGATCCTCAGGCCGAAATCGGATCCGCCCGTCGGGCTTTCCAGCCAGTATTTGCCGCCGATCGACATGCTCAGCGCCTGCTCGCCGATCTTGAGCACCTTGGAATAGGAGAGCGAGACCGGCAGCTCCCACTGCTTGTGTTTCCAGTCGTAGCCGACGTCCACGTTGGTCGAGATCGTGCGGCCTTGCCCGATGTGCCAGGCGACGAAGGGCTGCACTTCGGTGGCGCTGATATCCTCGCGGTCGTCCTTGCCCGCGATCGACCAGAGGTGATCGGCGGAGAGGCCGAAGGTCATTGTCGCGCTCTGCCTCAGCAGCAATACCGACGGTCCCATCGAAAGCTTGCCCGAGCCGAGCTTGCTGCTGGTGGCGGTGGGAAGGCCGACCTGCGGACCCACCGCCCAGATGAACCCCTTGTGGCCCGCCGGCGTGAAGGAGATCGTCTGGTGGATGTCGCCCAGCCCGAAGACGCCCCCGCGCGGCCCCGCCGGATCGGCATAGGCGAGCGGGAAGTCGGTGTGCGAGATGAGGTTCCAGTTCGGGGTGAGCCGGAACGGCAGCACCGGCTCCACGTCCAGCAGATAATGCTGGGAGTTGCCGGTCTCGTCGCCGCCGATGCTGAGTTCCGAATGGACCGGAACGCTGATCATGAAGGATGCGGGGTTGGAGACCCTGCGGGCGAGTTCGTCGATGTCGGTGGAGGCGTGGTCCTGGCCCTGATCCTGTGCGTGGGCGGCGGTGCAGCCCAGCGTCGCCAGCGCCGCGGCGGCGACCATCGAACCGAGCCAGGATGCGCAATGCAGCGTCACGATGCAACTCCACCCGCAGGGTCGAAGGGGCGCGGCGCAGGTCGCCGGCCCGGACGGCATCGGGTGTATCGCGGCGCGTTCCGGCCTGGCTAGCTGGGGGTTGCTCGCCCGACATTTGGTGGAATCACCCGATAACCGGGGCCGCCCGGCTGCTTCAGCTTCGCACCGCCCCCGTCGCGCGGGGCAGCCGCCTCGGCTGGCCGGGGCGTGCGTCGTACATGACGTGACCCCCGTTTCTTCATCCACCTGGAACTAGAGACCGGCCCTTGAAGGGACGGACGGAATGAAGCGGAAGCAGTTTACGGAAGAGCAGATCATCGGCATCCTGAAGGAGGCCGAG
>NZ_JAKRNR010000031.1:0-32902 GCF_022346685.1 Sphingomonas sp. ACRSK
AGACAGGAACGATGGTCACCCCTGCCCCCGCCCCCCCTCCTACCGCCGCTCTCCAAAAGATCGCGACGGCTGCGTTCTTGGACTAACTTTCGACTAACCTTCCGCACCCGCGAACGCGCCATGCTGCGCAGCAGAAGCCGCCAAGTCCTTCTGCGCCCTTGCACTTCGCGACGCCACGCCCGATGTTTCGCGGTGATATGAGCCAGTTCGCGCGTAGCCCGCTCACCGCCGTGCTGGGGCCCACCAACACCGGCAAGACCCACCTCGCGATCGAGCGGATGTGCGGCCATGCCTCGGGCATGATCGGCTTCCCGCTGCGCCTGCTCGCGCGCGAGGTCTATGACCGGGTGGTGGCGATCAAGGGCGCGCACCAGGTGGCGCTCATCACCGGCGAGGAGCGCATCGTGCCCCCCGGCGCGCGCTGGTTCCTGTGCACCGCCGAAAGCATGCCGCTCGACCGCGAGGTCGCCTTCGTGGCGCTGGACGAGGCGCAGCTCGGCGCCGATCCGGAGCGCGGCCATGTCTTCACCGACCGGCTGCTGCGCGCCCGCGGGCGCGAGGAGACGATGATCCTGGGCTCCGAAGCGCTGCGCCCGATGGTGCGCGCGCTGGTGCCCGATGCGGAGATCATCAACCGCCCGCGCTTTTCCACCCTCTCCTATGCCGGCGCGCGCAAGCTCTCCCGCCTGCCCCGACGCTGCGCGATCGTGGCCTTCTCGGCGGAGGAGGTCTACGCCGTCGCCGAGACGATCCGCCGCATGCGCGGCGGCGCCGCCGTCGTGATGGGCGCTCTCTCCCCGCGCACCCGCAACGCCCAGGTGCAGATGTTCCAGTCGGGCGAGGTCGACTATCTGGTCGCGACCGATGCGATCGGCATGGGCCTCAACATGGACGTGGCGCACGTCGCCTTCGCCTCGCTGCGCAAGTTCGACGGCCGCCGCCAGCGTCGCCTCACCATCTCGGAAATGGCGCAGATCGCCGGGCGCGCCGGGCGCCACCAGCGCGACGGCACCTTCGGCGGGCTGGTCGAGGAAGGGCCGAGCGCCTTTACGCCGGAGGAAGTGCTGGCGATCGAGGGGCACGTCATCCCGCCGCTCGAACAGCTCTACTGGCGCGAGGGCAGCCCCAGCTATGCCAGCATCGACGCGCTGATCGAAAGCCTGGAGCGCAAGCCCAGCCACCCCGCACTGCGCGCCGCGCCCCAGGCGATCGACCTGGCCGTGCTCAAGCGGCTCGCGGAGGAGGATTGGGTGCGCGCCCGCACGCGCCACCCCGCGATGGTCGCGCGGCTGTGGGCGGCCTGCGGCCTGCCCGATTTCCGCAAGCTCGGCGCCGACCCGCACGCCCGCTTCGTCGGCCGCATCTTCCAGCATCTGAGCGAGGGCAAGGGCCACCTGCCCCACCAGTGGTTCGCCGACGAGATCGCCCGCCTCGACAATGTCGGCGGCGATGTCGAGACGATCGCCGGCCGCATCGCGGCGGCGCGCAGCTGGGCCTATATTGCCCATCGCGCCGACTGGCTCGCCGAGCCGGCGCATTGGGCCGACCGCACCCGCGCGATCGAGGAGCGGCTGTCGGACGCGCTCCACGACCGCCTGCGCCAGCGCTTCGTCGACCAGCGCACCACCGTGCTGCTGCGCCGCATCGGCGCGGATGCCAGCAACCTGCCGGTCGAGGTTGGCGAGGATGGCGAGGTCAGCGTTGACGCGCATGTGCTCGGGCGCCTCGAAGGCTTCCGCTTCCATGTCGCGCCCGACGCGCGCGTCGCTGACAAGCGGCTGCTGATCTCCGCCGCCGAAAAGGGCTTGGCAGGCGAGCTCCGCCGCCGCGGTGCCGCGCTCGCCGGTGCGACGGACGATGCGTTCGTGCTCGATGCCGAACCCGGCGAACGACCCGGTATCCGCTGGAACGGCATCCCTGTCGCCACGCTTGCGAGCGGGCCCACGCTCGATCGCCCGGCGGTGAGGCTCGACCGCAGCCTCGACTGCCTCGACCGCGCCGGCCAGACGGCGGTGCGCGAGCGGATCGTCGCATGGGTGGGGGCGGAGATCGCCCGCCGCGCGCCGGTCCTCGCCCGGCTCGCCGCACTGTCGCGCGACCCAAACGCCAGCGCACCCCTGCGTGCGGTCGCCGCGGCCCTCACAGAGGTCGGCGGCATCAGCCCGCGCGAAACCGCCGATCCCGCGTTGGACGTGCTCGCGCCGGAGGATCGCCGCCGGCTGCGCCAGGCCGGCGTGACGGTCGGCACGCTCGACCTGTTCGACGCGCGCCTGTTCCGCCCCGCCCCCGCGCGCTGGCGGGCGGCGCTGCTGGCGGCGCGCGACGGTCGCCCGATCGAGCCCCTGCCCCCCGCCGGGGCCACCGTCCTGCCGGGCGACACCCGCGCCTGGGGCTTCCGCCGGCTGGGCGGTCAGGCCGTGCGCGTCGATCTCGTCGAACGCATCGCGCGTGCCGCGCACGACGCGCGCGAGGGGCACAAGCCGTTCGCCCCGGACCCGGCGCTCGCGACCTCGATCGGCTTGCAGCCGGAGACCATCGCCAAGCTGATGGCGCGCCTGGGCTTCCGCAGCGCCAAGCCGGAGGGCGAGCAGCCCCGTTGGGCCTGGCGCGGCCGTCCGCGCGCGCCGGCGCCGCGCACGCCGGCGGCACCGCGTCCGGGCAATGCCTTTGCCGCGCTGGCTGGCCTGGACCTTTCACGTGGCTGATCCGACCCCGCATGGCGCCGAATCGATGCGGCTCGACCGCTTCCTGTGGTTCGCCCGGCTGGTGAAGACCCGCAGCGCCGCCCAGAGCCTCGCCGGGGGCGGGTTGCTGCGTATCGACGGCCGTCGCATCGACCGCGCGCATTGCCCCGTGCGGCCGGGCGTCGTGGTCGCCTTTCCCCGCAACGGGCAGGTGCTGGTGCTGCGCGTGCTCGCGCTTCCCAGGCGGCGCGGACCGCCCGCAGAAGCAGCGGAGAGCTACCAGTTGCTGGAACCCGCCCGGACCGAGCCCGTTGACGGGGCGGGACAGCCCGCATAACGCGTCCCCGTTCGAACCCCTGGAGCCTTTTCCCCAATGACCTACGTCGTCACCGACGCCTGCATCCGCTGCAAGTACATGGACTGCGTCGAGGTCTGTCCGGTGGATTGCTTCTACGAGGGCGAGAACATGCTCGTCATCAATCCGTCCGAGTGCATCGACTGCGGCGTGTGCGAGCCGGAATGCCCGGCCGAGGCAATCCTGCCCGACACCGAGTCCGGGCTGGAACAGTGGCTGGAGCTCAACAACACCTTCTCGGCCCAATGGCCCAACGTCACGCGCAAGCTCGACCAGACGCCGCCGGACGCAGACGCGATGAAGGGCGTCGAGAACAAGTACGAGCAGTTCTTCTCCCCCGAACCCGGCAAGGGCGACTGACCCGGCAGGGCCCGTACGCGGCCCCGTACGCGGAAAAAAGCGCGGATTTCCGGCCCGTTTTCGCGGGAACTGCAACTCGCCGCTGGCATTTTTGCTCCGGACGCGCTATATAGTTGCGCGACGGCGGCATTTCGTTGCCCGCCGCGTGGAGACGCACCCTAAAGAAAAGCCCCAGCCCGACGCGGATCGGCCTGAGCCCCTCCCCGTCCAGGCGCGACTCTGGGGCGAACCGGTCACGAAAGGCTACCAATGGCTGCCAAGGCGCTGTCCTTTGATGTCGGCGATTATGTCGTTTACCCCAAGCATGGCGTTGGCCGTGTCATCGAGCTTCAGAAGCAGGAAATCGCGGGCATGCAGCTCGAGCTGTATGTGCTCCGCTTCGAAAAGGAGCGCATGACGCTCCGCGTGCCGACCAACAAGGCCGAGAGCGTCGGCATGCGCAAGCTGTCGTCGGACAAGACGCTGCGCGAGGCGCTGGACACGCTGAAGGGCAAGCCCAAGGTCAAGCGCACCATGTGGTCGCGCCGCGCCCAGGAGTATGAGGCCAAGATCAACTCGGGCGACCTGGTGTCGATCGCCGAGGTGGTCCGCGACCTGTTCCGCGCCGACGACCAGCCCGAGCAGAGCTATTCCGAGCGGCAGATCTTCGAGGCGGCGGCGAGCCGTCTCGCCCGCGAACTGGCGGCGATGGAAGAGGTCGAGGAGCCCAAGGCACTCGACAAGATCCTCGACATCCTGCGGGCGTCGGCCGCGATCTACAACAAGGAGAAGACCGCCGCCTGAGGCTGCGGACTTTCCTCAAGCACCCGAACGAGGGCGGCCCCACGGCCGCCCTTTTTCTTTACGGCTTTGCGCCCGCGGCGGGGTCTTCGGCGTGAGCCACGAAAAGGGTTGTTATGCGTACGCTAGGCACGTTGGCCTGCCTCTCCCTCGCCGCCTGCTCCGGCAGCGGTGAGTCCGATCATCAGTCCGCCGGTATGGCACAACGCAGCTTCGCTGCTCGCGACTTCACCGCCATCTCCCTGGAAGGTCCCGATACCGTCGAGATCCGCACCGGCGGCGACTTCGCGGTCGAGGCTCGTGGCGAGCCCGCGGTGCTCGACCAGCTCCTCGTGAAGAGCGAGGGCGGCACGCTCCGGATCGGGCGCAAGTCCCGGCAGAGCTGGGAGTGGCCGCTGCGCAGCGCCGGCAGCATCACCGTGCAGATGCCGGAGATCCGCGCCGCCTCCGCCACCGGATCGGGCGCGGTGACGCTGGATCGCGCCGACGACTTCTCCGGCAGCGTCTCGGGATCGGCCGACCTCACCATCGGCATGCTCGGCGGCCGCACCGCGCGGCTCGCGAACACCGGCTCCGGCACGATCGCGGCCGCGGGCGCCGTCGACACCTTGTCGGCCGAGCTGAAGGGTTCGGGAGACATCGCCGCGCCGCAGCTTCGTGCCGAAGAAGCCTCGGTCATCCTGCAGGGATCGGGCGCGGTCCAGGCCAGCGTCGCAGGCCCTGCCCGTGTGGCGCTCGACGGGTCGGGCACCGTGGACCTCGGCGACATGGCGCTGTGCACCAGCACGCTGGCGGGCTCCGGCTCGATCCGCTGCGCGTCCTGACATCCACGGCGGCTTGCCATCGCGGCAGCCGCGGTGCGATGCTCGCGCCATGCTGTTGCTGCCGATCCTTCTGGCGCTGACGGCGGCGTCGGAGAGCCCGGAGCCGCCTGTCCGCACGGTGATGCTCACGCGCTTCGACCGGCTGCGCGTCAGCGGCTCCTATGCCGTGGAAGTGGTCACCGGCGGGCGCACGGGCGCCGAACTGCACGGCGACCGCGCCTCGGCGGAGCGGGTCGCCGTCCAGGTGGAAGCGGGCGTGCTGTCCATCCGCCCCACCGGCACCACGCAAGACGGCTTCGCCGTGCCGCAGCGGCCGGTGACCATCCGCGTGCGGACAACGGCGCCGTTGCAGGCGGTGACGCTCACCGGCGGCGGACGCGTGACGGTCGACCGCCTCGCCGGCACCCGATCGGAAGTGGTGTTGAACGGGACCGGCACGCTGTCGATCGCGAGCGTGGCGGCCGAACAACTGCTGGGCACCCTGACCGGAAACGGGACGCTCTCCCTGGCCGGCACGGCACGACAGGCGCGGTTCGTGGCGTCGGGCTCGGGCAGTCTCGACGCAGCCGCGCTCGATACCCGCGACCTGATGGTGCGCAGCGACGGCGCGGGTACCGCCCGGTTCCGCGCTGCCCTCACCGCCATCGTCACGGCAAATGGCGTCGGCACCGTCGAGGTAGTGGGCAGCGCCAAGTGTCAGGTGCGCGGCACGTCCGCCGTGCAGTGTGGCGCCCGCCCCTGACCCTCAGGCAGCGACCGGAAACCGCAAAAGCCGATCCTCCAACGCCACCAGCGCTTCCGCACCCCGGCCCACGGCCCGCACGATCTCAGGGTGATGCGGCTCCAGCCCGCCGGTCAGTGAGCCGAACGCGGGCAGCACCAGCTTGCTCGGCGTCGCGACGAAGCAGCGCCGCGCGATCGTCCGGCCCCGTACGGTTACCCGCAGCTTGGGGTGGAAGTGCCCCGACAACTCGGGCCGGGTCTCGCCAGGATCGGCCTCATGCCGCAGCACCAGCCCGTCCACCACCGCTTCCTCCAGCACCGCGCCGCCGCACGAGGCTGTGAAACCGACGTCATGGTTGCCGGTGATCCAAGTCCAGCGGCAGCCGGAGGTCAGTGCCCGCAGCCGCTCCTGCGCCGCTTCCGGCAGGCGCGCACAGCCCTTGGGATCGTGGAAGCTGTCGCCCAGGCACCAGAGCTCGGCAGGGTTCACCCGCGCGACCACCGCCTCCAGCGCGTCCAGCGTCGCGAGCGTGTCATAGGGCGGCAGCATCTGGCCGAACTGCGCAAACCAGCTCGCCTTCTCGAAGTGGAGATCGGCAACCAGCAGCGCCTCGCGCGCCGGCCAGTAGAGCGCGCCCGCGGCCAGCGCGACCAGCTCGTGCCCCGCGAACGAAAAGCGAACCATGGCGCCGCTATGCCGTGCGGGGACGGGCACGGCAAGCCCCTCCAAGGGCTGGTCGTCGTCTCCATACCGTTTGTCTCGAGTAGGGATCGAGCCTGTCGAGAGCCCGTATCGAGAGAGCCGCTGCCCGTTTCTCGATACGCCGTCTCGACAAGCTCGACGGCTACTCGAAACAAACGGAGAAGAAGGAGGACGGGTCCGAAAGCACGCCCCCTCAATCGAGCCGCATCGCCTCGGCGGCCATCGCCTCCGCCTCGGTCAGCAGCGCGTCGTCGGCACTTCCCTGCGGCACATGCTCGCGGCCGATCAGCACCATGACCGGCACGGCGAGCGGGCTGATCCGCTCCAGCGTCACGTGCAGCATGCGCGCCTGCGCGGTCTCCAGTAGCGTCGCCAGGCGGCCGACGTCGGTCATCCGCGCGCGCGCATCCTCCCACGCGGCCTGAAGCAACAAGTGGGTGGGCTCGTACTTGCGCAGCACGTCGTAGATGAGGTCGGTTGAGAAGGTCACCTGCTTGCCGGACTTACGCTTGCCGGGATGCTGGCGCTCGACGAGGCCGCCGATGACCGCCACTTCCCGGAAGGCGCGCTTGAGCAGGTTCGAGCCCTGCACCCATTCGACGAACTCATGCTCCAGGATGTCGGGCGAGAAGAGCGCCGCCGGATCGGTGATCGGCTCCAGGCCATAGCAGGCGAGCGCATAGTCGTTGGAGACGAAGCCGATCGGCTTTAGACCAAGCGCCTCCATCCGGCGGGTGATGAGCATGCCGAGCGACTGGTGCGCGTTCCAGCCTTCGAAGCTGTAGGCGACCATGTAGTGCCTCCCCTCGTGCGGGAAGGTCTCGATCAGCAGTTGCCCCGGCTCCGGCAGGCGCGAGCGCCGACCCTGGATCTCCAGCCATTCGCGGACGTCGTCCGGAAAGCGCGCCCATTGTGCGCGGTCGTGGAGGAAGGTTCGTACCCGCTGCGCAAGGTTGGTGGAGAGCGCCATGCGCGTGCCCACGTAAGTGGGGATACGCGCGGGTCGGCTGGAGGCGCGCACGATTAGGTCAGTCAGCTCGATCCGCTCCACCTCAAGGCTGAGGCCGGCAAAGAAGAAAGTGTCGCCAGTCGAGAGGGTGGAGGCGAAATACTCCTCCACCGTGCCGAGCTTGCGGCCGTTGCGGAAGCGCACGTCGAGTGTCGGCGCATCGACGATGATGCCGGCGTTCAGCCGATGCTGCTGCACGAAGCACGGATGGCTGACGCGCCAGAGCCCGTCCGTCCCCTGGGTCAGCCGCTTGAACCGGTCATAGGCACGCAGTGCGTAACCGCCCTCGGCAATGTAGTGGAGCACGCGATCGAACGTCTCCGCATCGAGCGCGGAATAGGGCAATGCTGCGCGAACCTCCTGCAGCATATCCGCAGCATCGAAGGGTTCGGCACAGGCACAGGCCATCAGATGCTGGGCGAGCACGTCGAGCGCGCCCGGGCGGAAAAGCTCCGTGTCGAGCTCGCCCGCCTCCACCGCATCCAGTGCCGCGCGCGCCTCCAGATATTCGAAGCGGTTGCCCGGCACGACGATGGCTTCGGAAGGTTCGTCCAGGCGGTGGTTCGCGCGGCCGATGCGCTGGAGCAGGCGCGACGAGCCCTTGGGCGCTCCCATCTGGATCACGCAGTCGACGTTGCCCCAGTCCACGCCCAGATCGAGGCTGGCGGTCGCAACCAGCGCGCGCAGCCGCCCGTCCGCCATCGCCTGCTCGACCTTGCGCCGCGCCTCCACCGCGAGGCTGCCATGATGGACACCGATCGGCAGACTCCGCTCGTTGGACTTCCACAGGTCCTGGAAGATTAGCTCGGCGAGGCTTCGCGTGTTGCAGAAGACGATGGTGGTGGCGTGCGCCTCAATCTGCGCCATCACCTGCGGCGCGGCATAGCGCCCGGAGTGGCCGGACCAGGGGATCCGCCCCTCCGGCAGCAGGATCTCGATGCGGGGATCGGCACCGGGATCGCCCTGCACGAGCGTGACGGCGTCGATGTCGCCGTCGGGGGCGAGCCAGGCGCGATAGTCGTCCGGGTCGGCGACGGTGGCGGAAAGTGCCACCCGCCGCAGGCCGGGGCTCAACCGCTGGAGGCGCGCCAGGCAAAGCGCCAGCAGGTCGCCCCGCTTGCCCGCGGCAAAAGCATGTACCTCATCGATCACGATCGTCTTGAGGCCGCCCAGCAGCCGATCTGCGTCCGGATAGGACAGGAGCAGGCTGAGCGATTCGGGCGTGGTCAGCAGGATGTGCGGTGGCTTCACCCGCTGGCGCGCCTTGCGGTCGGAAGGGGTGTCGCCGGTTCGCGTCTCGACCCGGATGTCGAGCCCCATCTCCGCAATGGGGTTGAGCAGGTTGCGCTGGACGTCGACAGCCAGCGCCTTCAGCGGCGAGATGTAGAGCGTGTGCAGCCCCTCGCCCGGGGCATCGGCGAGCTCGGCTAGCGTGGGCAGGAAACCCGCGAGCGTCTTGCCCGCGCCGGTGGGCGCGACCAGCAGCGCGTGGCGCCCGGCCCTTGCCGCCGCCAGCATTTCCGCCTGATGCCGGCGGGGCGACCATCCACGGTCGGCAAACCAGCGGGAGATCGAGTCGGGAAGTTCGGCAATCGCAGCGGCCACGTCGCCGATGTGGCGATCCGGCACGTCCAACAAAAGGGATCGGCTCAGCGCATGCGCTTTTCGCGGTCGATCCGGTCCTGCTCGTCATAGAGATCGGCGGTTGCGCGCTCGCTCTCCTGGTGCCGACGACGCGAGACGCGGTTGTTGAGCACCGCCCAAATGATCACGCCCAGCAGGACGATCGGCCCGATGATCGTCAACAGGCCCCACAGACTGACTTCGTCCGCCATCGCTCGACCTCCTCTCCTGAAGAACCAGCTTTAAACGACAGGAGGCTGCGCTTCGATCCATGGGCGGCGATGCGGCCCGAAATGGAGTTCGTGCGTTAGCCTCCCCATGCCGCGCCTTGCCGACTGGATCGAACCCAAGCCGCAGGGCATCTACCTGCCCCACGCCGATGCCTGGATCGACCCGTCTGTGCCGGTGCCGCGCGCGCTGGTGACCCATGGGCACGCCGATCATGCCCGCGGCGGGCACGAGACGGTGTGGGCAACACCCGAGACGCTGGCGATCATGGACGCGCGCTACGGTAGCCAGAACGGCCGCCCGGTCGCCTATGGCGAGACAGTCCGGCTGGGCGGCATCCAGGTGTCCTATGTCCCCGCAGGCCATGTGCTGGGATCGGCGCAGATCCTGCTCGAGCATCGCGGCGAGCGGGTGGTGGTGTCGGGCGACTATAAGCGCCGCCCCGACCCGACCTGCACGCCGTTCGAGCCGGTCGCCTGCGACGTGTTCGTGACGGAGGCGACGTTCGGACTGCCGGTTTTTCGCCATCCCGAGACTCGCGACGAGATCGACAAGCTGCTCGCGGCGCTGCGTGCGGAGCCGGAGCGGTGCGTGCTGGTGGGCGCCTATGCGCTCGGCAAGGCGCAGCGCGTGATCGCCGAGGCGCGCGCAATGGGCTTCGACGATCCGATCTACGTCCACGGCGCGCTTCAGCGATTATGCGATCTCTATGTCGCGCACGGCGTGGAACTCGGCGAGCTGCGCCCCGCCACCGGCGCCAGCAAGGCGGAGCTCGCCGGGCGGATCATCCTCGCCCCACCCTCGGCGCTCAACGACCGCTGGTCCCGGCGCCTGCCGGACCCGATCTCGGCCATGGCCTCGGGCTGGATGCGGGTGCGGCAGCGCGCCCGGCAGCGCAACGTCGAGCTGCCGTTGATCCTCTCCGACCATGCCGACTGGGACGAGCTGACCCGTACGATCGAGGAGATCGCTCCCCAGGAGGTGTGGGTGACGCATGGGCGCGAAGACGCGCTGGTCCATTGGTGCAGCATGCGGCAGATCCGCGCACGGGCGCTCGACCTGGTCGGCTATGAGGACGAGGACGACTGAGCGCCGGCGGGCCGGGGCGGCCCCTCTGTCTCGGCGACGAACGGACGCGCGAGGCCGTGGTACAGCCGTTCCTGGCAGACCCGCGCGCTTACCCAGTCGGCGATCAGCGCCGCGGCGAACATCGGCAGGATCAGGCCGCGCGCCGCCGTCGTCTCGCTGACGATGATGACGGCGGTGAAGGGCGCGCGCACGACGCCGACGAAATAGGCGACCATGCCGATCACCACCACCGCGCCCGGCGGCGAATAGGGGAAGAGGGCCGTCAGCAGGTTCCCGAAGCCCGCGCCGATGGCAAGCGACGGCGCAAAGATCCCGCCGGGCGCCCCGGTCAAGGTCGTCGCGAGTGTCGCCATCAGCTTGGCGGGACCGAACCAGCCCGACACCTCGCCGCCCTCGACCAGCGCGCGCGTGGCGCCATAGCCGGTCCCCCAGGTGGCACCGCCCGTCCCGACGCCCAGCACCGCGACGACCAGTCCGCACAGGCCGGCGAACAGCACGGGCCGGGCCTTCAGCGCCCGGGCCCATCCGGTTCGCCCGTCGCTGAACCCCAGCACGACGCGGGTGAACAGCCCGCCCGCGACACCCCCCAGCAGGCCGGCGAGCGGCGCCAGCAGCAGCACGCGATGCAGCTTCAGCGTCTGGTCCACCGCGCCGAAATAGACATAGTCGCCGGCGATCCCGAGGCTGACCATGCCGGCGATCATCACCGCCCCCATCACCAGGACGGCAACCCGTTGCTCATAGGCGGCGGCGAGTTCCTCGATCGCAAAGGCGACCCCGGCCAGCGGCGTGTTGAACGCCGCGGCGACGCCCGCCGCGCCACCGGCGATCAGCACGCCGGCAGTGATCGGCACGCGCAGCAGGCGATGCAACGCGACCATGATCGCCGCACTCACCTGGACGCTCGGCCCCTCACGACCGACCGAGGCCCCGAACAACAGCATGGTGACCGTCAGCACCAGCTTCTTGGCGGCGGTGCCGAGCGAAAGGAGGCGCGTCGCGGCCTGCTCGTCCGCCGACCTGCCGGCCGCGATCACCTGGGGGATGCCGGAGCCGCGCGCGTCCCTGGCCCAGCGCCGCGTAGCCCATACGACCGCGGCAAAGGCGAGCGGCGTCGCCACCAGCGGCGCATAGGGCCAGCGCGCCAGCGCATGCCCGAACAGTTCCTGCGCGAGATCGCTCGCGCGGGCAAAGGCAAGCGCCACCAGCCCTAGCAGGACCGCGCCCGCAGCAGTCGCGACCCGCCGCTTCAGGATCGGCCACTGATCGGAGGCATTCCGCTGCGCGTGCAGGCGCAGCAGATGCCGCGCACGGTCTGAGAAAAACGGCATGCCGCGCTCTTTGGGCCGAATCGGGCGCGGCGGGAACCACGAACCCGGGCCGAAGCCGATATCAGGTCCCTTGCAGCGCCTTTTGCCGGCGCCGCTGCACCGAGGAGCCGATCCCCAAAGCCTCTCGGTATTTGGCGACCGTGCGCCGGGCGATGTCGAAGCCCTTGGCATTCAACAGCTCGACCAGCGTGTCGTCGGACAGGATCTTGCGCGGATCCTCGGCGGCAATGAGCGTCTTGATCGCGTTCTTGACCGCTGCGGCCGACACCGCTTCGCCCCCGTCGGCAGCCTGGATCGCGGAGGTGAAGAAGTACTTCAGCTCGAACAGCCCGCGTGCGCAGCTGAGGTATTTGTTGGACGTGACCCGGCTGACCGTCGATTCGTGCATCTCGATCGCCTCGGCCACCTGCCGCAAGGTGAGCGGCCGCAGGTGGGCGACGCCCTTTCGGAAGAAGCCCTCCTGCTGCTTCACGATCTCGGCGGCGACCTTGATGATGGTGCGTTGCCGCTGGTCGAGCGCCTTGACCAGCCAGTTGGCGCTGGCGAGGCATTCGGAAAGCCAAGCGCGGGAGGTCTTGTCCTGTCGCCCGCCCGAAAGCTCGACATAATAGGCGCGATTGACGAGCAGCCGTGGCAGCGTGGCCCCGTTGATCTCCACGGCCCAGCCGGCCCCCCGCGGGGCCACGAAGAGATCGGGGACCACCGCGGGCGCACGTTCTCCGCCGAACCGGCAGCCGGGCTTCGGATCATAGCCGCGCAGTTCGCGGATCATGTCGCCCAGATCCTCGTCATCGACTTCGCAGAGCCGGCGCAGTTGCGGCAGCGCGCCGCGGGCGACCAGATCCAGATTGTCGATCAATCGGGCCATGCAGGGATCGTAGCGATCCGCCTCCTTCGCCTGGAGCGCGAGGCATTCGGCGAGGCTGCGCGCGCCCACACCGGTGGGATCGAACGTCTGGATCGTGGCGAGCACCGCCTCGATCTCCGCCAGCGGCACGCCCAGCCGGTTGGCGACGTCGAGCAACGAGCCGGTGAGATAGCCGCATTCGTCGATCTGATCGATCAGTTGCTGCGCCACGAACAGGGCCGGCCCCGAAAGCACCGCACCCGCCTGCGCGAGAAGGTGGTCGGCAAGCGAGGGCCCGTCCGCCTCCAGCCCATCGAAGTCCAGGCCGTCTTCGGGCAGCGCGGCCGCGCCGGCCCCGCTGGAGCTCAGGCCGCCGTCCAGCCCCCCGATGGCGTCGCCGGGGCCGTCGTCGATGAACGCATCGGCCGCCAAGTCGATGTCGAGCGCCTCTCCGCTCGCCTCTACCATCAGCACCAGTTCGTCGGCGCCCGCGGGCTCGTCGCGCACGAGAGGCGTGTCGCCCGGCGGCAAATCCTCGCCACCCGAATCGTCGCTGCCGCCCGACTCGAGCAGGGGGTTGCGCTCGATCTCCTCGGCAATGACGCCTTCGATCTCCAGGTTCGACAGCGCGAGCAGGCGGATCGCCTGCTGGAGCTGCGGCGTCATCACCAGCGACTGTGACTGGCGGAGATCGAGGCGCGGGCCGAGCGACATCAGCCGCGCCTCCCGCAGACGCCTTCAGCGTGCCGGTGCCCTTCGCGCTGCGGGAGGCGACCGGCGCGTGCCATGGGTCAGAGCGAGAAGCTTTCGCCCAGGTACAGGCGGCGGACGTTGGCGTCGGCCACCAGTTCTTCGGGCGAGCCGGTGAACAGCACCCGGCCATCGTAGATGATGTACGCCCGGTCGACGATGTCGAGCGTTTCGCGGACGTTATGATCGGTGATCAGCACGCCGATCCCCCGCTGCTTGAGCTGGCCGACCAGATCGCGGATGTCGGCGATCGAGATCGGGTCGATGCCCGCGAACGGCTCGTCGAGCAACATGATCGAGGGATCGGCCGCCAGCGCACGCGCGATCTCAGCGCGCCGCCGCTCGCCGCCGGACAACGCCATCGCCGGTGCATCCCGCAGGCGCGTGAGGCCGAACTCGTCGAGCAACTGGTCGAGCCGTTGGCCGCGTGCCTTGGGATCCGGCTCGGCAAGCTCCAGCACTGCAAGGATGTTCTTCTCGACGGTTAGACCGCGGAAGATCGAGGTTTCCTGCGGCAGATAGCCGAGCCCCAGAATCGCGCGGCGGTACATCGGCAGGCTGGTGATGTCGTCGCCGTCGAGCATGATGCGCCCGGCGTCCGGCTTCACCAGGCCCATGACCGAGTAGAAGCTGGTCGTCTTGCCCGCGCCATTGGGACCGAGCAGCCCCACGACCTCCCCGCGGCCGACCGACATGGAGACGTCGGACAGCACCACCCGCTTGTCGTAGGACTTGGCGATCGACACCACCGACAGGCCGTGCGCCATCGTCGGCTCCGCATGGGGTGCCGTGGTCGGGCTGGCTAGGGTGGTCACATCGTCCATCTGGGGCTCCGTGCTGGCGCGTCGAAGGTCATCGCCTCGAAACGCGCATGCAGCTGGCAAGATTCGTGCATGATTCGCGCCCGGAGGGAAAGGGGGTACCGTCGCTCGGCGCCCCCTGGTCCGCCGGACGGTGCGTCAGTTGCGCTTGGGCACGGAGAAGCGACCGCTCACCCGTCCGCCTTGCTGCGTCACGCCGCCTCCCGGTGCCGTGCTGCTCGCCACGCCCGAGCCGTCGATCGTCGCACGCCCGGTGTCGAGATCGATCGAGAGCCGCCCGCCGTTGAGCCGGTTGGTGCCCTGCGTCAGCGAGACGTTGCCGATCATCGTCACCACGCGCCGGTTGACGTCATAGACGGCGTAGTTGGACTTGGCGGTCTGGTCCGGGCGCGTCACCGTGACTCCGCCCGCCGCGTCGAGCCGCGACGCCTGCGGCGACCCCGAAGCGACCTGGCCGGTGTAGTTCACCGTCACGCGGTCCGCGGTCAGCGTCATCGTCGCCTGTCGGATCGTCACGCCACCGGTCAGGATCGCGCGATTGGCGCGATCCTGCAGCTCGATCGACTGGGCGCTGAAATCGATCGGCGCGTTCGAGTCGTGGCGTACCTGCCCGAAGGCAGCGTGCGCGGCGAGCAGCCCGAGGGGCGCGGCGACGAGCAGAAGGTGCGGAACACGTATCATAGCGCCTACTTCGTTCGCCCGGGCTGGATGCGCAAGCGGGCATTGCCGTCGAGGCGCACGGTGCGCGCCTCCAGGTCGGCCGAAAGCCGGTCGCCGCTGAAGGTACCGAGCGGCGTGGTACCGTCCGCCGCGCCGCCGCTGCGCAGCTTGCGCGTCTTCAGGTCCACGGTCGCATCGCGGGTGTCGAGCCGGTATCCGTCGGCTGCGCGAAAGGCGATCGGCCCGTCGATGGCGACTTGCTCGGCATCCAGATCGTAGCGTCCGTGGTTGGCGTTCAACCTTGCCGGACCGTCCTTTAGCTGGATTTCGGCGGCAAGCTTGTCGAGCTGGACGATCGGTTCGGACGAGCTCTTCTGCACCGCAGACCCCGCGGTCAGCGCGAAAGGCTGCCCCTTGGCGTCGGCCCCCGTGTAGCGTGCCGCCTGGATGCGCAGCCGCTCCTTGGCGACTTCCACCTTGTTCTTGTCGAGCACGAAGCTGACGTCGCCGCGCATGAACAGGGGGGCGAGCACCAGGAAGGCCGCCAGCACGCCGATCGCCACCGGCAGCGCGACCAGCGACAGGCGGATCAGCCGGTCGTGGCGACTTCCGGGGAGCGCCCAATGCTGGCGCTGCGTTCGTTCGCGGCGGGCGATCTCCGACATCGTGTCGCTTACATGTGCGCGAAGATGTCGACTTCCGGCCACCCGGCTAGGTCCAGAGCGGCCCGGTGCGGCAGGAAATCGAAACAGGCCTTGGCAAGGGCGCTCCGCCCCTCACGGGCGAGGCGGCGGTCGAGCTCCTCGCGCATCGCGTGGAGATAGCGCACGTCGGACGCGGCATATTCCTTCTGCGCGTCGCTCAGCACCGGAGCGCCCCAGTCCGACGACTGCTGCGCCTTGGAGATTTCCTGGCCGAGCAGTTCGCGCACCAGTTCCTTCAGGCCATGGCGATCGGTGTAGGTCCGCACCAGGCGCGAGGCGGTCTTGGTGCAATAGACCGGCGCGGCCACGGTTTCGAGATAGTGGCGGATCGCCGCGAGATCGAAGCGGGCGAAGTGGTAGAGCTTGACGCGATCCGGATCGCCCAGGACGGCACGCAGGTTCGGCGCGGCATAGTCGCTGCCGGGCGAAAAGCGGACGAGGTGCTCGTCGCCGCGCCCGTCCGAGATCTGCACGACGCAGAGCCGGTCTCGGTGGGTGTGCAAGCCCATGGTCTCGGTATCGACGGCAAGGTCGGCGCCCGGTGCGAACAGGTCGGCGGGCAGATCTTCTTCGTGCAGGTAAACAGCCATGCCGAACGCCTAGACGCTTCGGGGAGCGGGCTCAATGGCCCGGCCGAACTCCCTGGGGCGTCGCGCTCTTCCGAGTCGGCGCTGTGGCGCCGCGAATCACCTGAGACCGGCACGCTTGCAGGACAGGGTCGCCATGCACGCCCCTCCATCGGCTCCGGATGTTGCAAAAAAAGCCGAAGCTGTGCCGTCTCCGCCACGGTTGTGGCGCGATCGCGCGTTACCTGCCGTAAAATTGTCGAAAACATTTCCGGCTACACGCGTTTCGGCTATGGTGGCGTCGTGGCGCATCTGCCTGTGCGCCCAGAGACTTGCGTCATTCGTCCGGCGCTTGGGTTCTGATGGTGATTTGGGCGAGCCGGGAAGACGAACAGGGCAATGAGTTTCGATCGAGGGCGCCGCGGGGATCGCGGCGGGCGCGGCAAGGACAAGCGCGACAGTTTTGGTGACGAGAGCTACGGTGGCTACAGCGACCGCGGCTTCGGCGGTGGCGGCGGCTTCGGCGGCGGCGGCGATCGCTTCGGCGGTGGCGGCGGCTTCGGCGGCGGCGATCGCTTCGGCGGTGGCGGCGGCTTCGGCGGCGGCGGCGATCGCTTCGGCGGTGGTGGCGGCGGCGGCGGCTTCCGTGGCGGCGGCGGTGGCGGTGGCCGCGGCATGCCCCCGCAGGTCGTCGGCGAAGCCACGGGCGTCGTGAAGTTCTTCAACGGCCAGAAGGGCTTCGGCTTCATCGTCCGTGACGATGGCGGCGAGGACGTGTTCGTGCACATCTCGGCAGTCGAGCAGGCGGGCCTCACCGGTCTGGCCGAGGGTCAGCCGCTCGGCTTCACCCTGGTGGATCGCGGCGGCCGCGTCTCGGCCACCGAGCTGAAGATCGACGGCGAGCCGATGCCGGTCACCGAAGGTGGCGGCGGTGCACCGCGCGACCGTGATGCCGCTCCGCGTGGCGGCGGCATGGGCGGCCCGCAGCGCCAGCTGACCGGCGAGCGTGCGTCGGGCACGGTCAAGTTCTTCAACGCAATGAAGGGCTTCGGCTTCATCCAGCGCGACGACGGCCAGCCGGACGCGTTCGTGCACATCTCGGCCGTCGAGCGCGCGGGCATGCCCACGCTGAACGAGGGCGACAAGCTCGAGTTCGAGCTCGAGGTGGATCGGCGCGGCAAGTACGCCGCGGTGAACCTCCAGCCCAAGGGCTGATTCCGGATGCCGTCCGGCCGCACGTCGGCCAGGCGGTTCCGCAACCATGTCGCCGCGATGGTCCTTGCCGTCGCGGCGACGCTGGTTTCGGGCGCCCCTGCCCCCGTTGCCGCGACCGGGCAGGTCGCCCCTCCGGCGACTGCACCGTCTCCGGCACCCGTTTATCCGATCACCGCGCGCATCGTCGCGCGCTATCCCCATGATCCCGGCGCCTTTACCGAAGGCCTGCTGTGGCACGGTGGCGCCCTGTTCGAGAGCATCGGGCTGGAAGGTCGCTCGGAAGTCCGGCGCGTGCGGCTGGAGGATGGCCAGGTGCTCGCCCGCGCGGTGCTGCCTGACGATCAGTTCGGCGAAGGACTGGCGCTGTGGGAGAATAGCCTCGTCAGCCTTACCTGGAAGACGGGCCTCGCGCATCGCTGGGACACAAAGACGCTCAAGCGCACCGGCAGTTTCCGCTACACGGGCGAAGGCTGGGGCCTGGCAAGCGACGGGAAGGCGCTGATTCAGTCCGACGGCTCGGCGACCCTGCGCTTTCGGGATCCGAAGAGCTTTGCGGTCCAACGCGAACTGACGGTCACCGCGAATGGCCGCCCTGTGCGCAACCTCAACGAGCTCGAGGTGATCGACGGCGCGATCTTCGCCAATGTGTGGCATCGCAACTATCTGGTCCGCATCGATCCGGCCAACGGGGCGGTGACCGGCCTGATGGACTTGGCGGCGCTCGCGGCAGAGGTCGCCGCAACCGATCCGGAGGCGGTTCCGAACGGCATCGCCTGGGACCCGGTGAAGCGCCGGCTGTTCGTGACCGGCAAGCTCTGGCCGACCTTGTTCGAGATCGCGCTCGATCCAGCGCCTTAGCGGGGCCTCCTTAGGTGGCCATTCGGAGCAGGGTCTCGATCCGGTCTGCCTCCGCGGCCGGCTTGTCGCGCCGGATCCGGGCAATGCGGGGGAAGCGCATCGCCAGCCCGGACTTGTGGCGGCGTGACGCGTGAATCGAATCGAACGCGACCTCCAGCACCAGCGTCTTTTCGACCTCGCGGACGGGGCCAAAGCGCTGGACGGTGTTGGTGCGCACGAACCGATCGAGCCACTTCAGCTCCTCGTCGGTGAACCCCGAATAGGCCTTGCCGACCGGCAGCAGTTCGCCCCCTTCGGCCGGGTCACCGGTCCAGCATCCGAAGGTGTAATCCGAGTAGAAGGACGAGCGCTTTCCGTTGCCACGCTGGGCATACATCATCACGCAGTCGGCGGTGAGGGGATCGCGCTTCCACTTGTACCAGAGACCCACCCGGCGCCCGGCGACATAGGGGCTGTCGCGCCGCTTGAGCATCACGCCCTCGATCGCGGCGTCGCGTGCGCCCTCCCGAATCGCCTCCAGCGCCGAGAAGTCCGGCGCTTCGATCAGGCGGGAGACGTCGAACCGCTCCGGATCGAGGTTGGCGGCGAATTGCTCTAGGCCCGCGCGCCGCTCGCTCCAGGGAAGCGATCGCAGATCGCGGGAGCCGTCGAACAGGATGTCATAAAGGCGGACAAAGGCGGGAAAGTCGGCCAGCATCCGCTTCGACACCGTCTTGCGCCCCAGTCGCTGCTGGAGCGCATTGAAGCTGGCCGCGCCTTCCGCGTCGCCCAGCGCATGGCCTTGTGCCTCGCCCTTCACCAGCAGTTCGCCGTCGAGCACCCCAGGAGTTGCATAGGCGGCCGCGACCTCCGGGAAGCTGGCGGTGATGTCGTCCCCGGCGCGACTGTAGAGCCGGGTCTCGCCACCGGCATGCACCAGCTGCACCCGGATTCCGTCCCACTTCCACTCCGCGGCATAGTCCGCGAGATCGACGCGGCCGTCCTCCAGTGGGTGGGCGAGCATGAACGGGCGGAACACCGGTAGGTTCGCGCTGTCAGGCTGCGGCGCCTGCCCCTCGGCCCAGGCGAACAGCGGCGCGTAGGGCGGCGCGAGGCCGTGCCACACCTCCTCCACCGCCTCGACGTCGAGGCCGAAGGCTTGCGCGAGCGCCATCTTCGCGAGCCGCGCCGACACGCCTGCACGGAGCCCACCGGTCGCAAGCTTGAGCAAGGCGAAACGCTCATCCGAATCGAGCTGGTCGAGCATCGCGGCGAGGACGGCAGGCGCGTCGCTTCGGGACAGGGCGCCCAGCGTGTCCACCACCTGCGCCAGCGATAGCGGCTCCGCCTCACGCGCAGCGGGTGAGCCGGCAGGTGGTTCCGGCCACAGCAGCGCGACCGTTTCGGCCGTGTCGCCGACGAAGTCGCGGCTCATCCCGAACAGCACCGGGTCCACCCGCGTCTCGATCATCTGCCGGATGATGGCAGGCTTCACCGCCGGAAGGTCGAGGTCACCGGTCAGCGCCGCGATCGCCCAGCCGCGGTCGGGGTCCGGCGTGGTCCGCAGATAATCGCCGATCAGGCGGAGCTTGGCATTGCGCGACCGGGTATAGATCAACCGGTCGAGCAGGTCGGCGAACGCACGCATGCCCGATCAACCCGCCGGCGGCACGCTTGGTTGCGTGGGCCTCAGCGCACGCGTCGATAGCGGAACGGTACATCACGCGCCGGTGCGCCGTCCTCGGCGATCCGCACCCACACGGTGAGCGCGTCCGGCCCTTCGCGAACCAAAGTCAGTCCGTCGAAGGAAGCGATTGCCCTCCACCGCGATCAGCGGGAACTCCACCGCCTTGCCGCCCTTGGCGTCTTCCCACCCGGTCAGATCGGCATTGAAGTGGCGGAGGCGATAAACCAGCGATCGGCCACGCGGCACGATCTGCAGCAGCTCATAGAAGAGCACCCCGCCCTTGCCGTCTTCCTGCAGGAAGTGGCCGGCGATGCCACCGGCCTGCGGCGCCGAGTAGACCTCAGTCGCCGGTCCTCCATAGCCCTCGCCGTGCCATTGCCCGGTCAGCCAGGACAGGTCCGCGATCTGCGCCTGCGGCGGCGGAGCGCCAGGGGTCGCGCTTCGCGTCTGCGACTCGCCGGCGAGCGCCAGCAGCAGCCCCGCAACCATGCTCGTCAGCGACACAGCGACTCTCCCCGCCAGCCCAGCCGACGGGAAGGATAGTCGCGCCGAACCGCTAGTCTATCGCATTCTTGATGCCGCGGCCGGCGAGCAGCCCCAGCACGAGCAGCACGACGAAGATCGCGATGGCGATGAAGAACAGGATCTTGGCGATGTCGACGAACGCGCCGCCGATCCCACCGAAGCCCAGCACCCCGAGCACCAGTCCCGCGATCAGAAAGATAATGGCCCAACGCAGCATGGCAGTTCTCCACTAGCCCCGCGGGTCAATCGAGCGGGGCAGCCGATCGTTCCCTCGACCGCCCCGAACGGCTCAGCTCCTACGGCCGGCCTCGAACAGGAACCAGGCGCGCTCCTCGGCCTGGTCGATCCACTCGTCGGCCAGGCTGCTGGTGGCGGTGTCGCCCGCGGTCTCGGCCGCTTCGCGCGCGGCACGCATCGATTCGATCAGCTTCAGATTGTCGTCGCGCAGGATCGTCAGCATCTCGCCCGGCGCCACGAAGTCGCGATCGTCGTCGGTGAGTTGCTGGCGGCGCGCGATGTCGCCGATCGAGCGCAGGGTGGTGCCGCCCGTCTTGCGCACCCGCTCAGCAATGATGTCGGTGATCGCGAGGATCTGGGTGGCCTGATCGTCGAGCATCAGGTGATAGTCGCGAAAGTGCGGGCCCGAGACGTGCCAGTGGAAGTTCTTGGTCTTCAGATACAGCGCGAAACAGTCCGCGAGGGTGCCGTTCAGCGCGTCCGCGACGGAGCGGACCTTGTTGCTGTTCAGGTCGGTGGGCGTGTCGAGCGCCGGGTTGGTGTCGGCCATGGAGTCCTCCAGGTGATGATTCGCTACGGCAACGAACTTTGCCCTGAATCGCTCCCGTTCAAGGGCAAAGGCAAAGAGCTTCTCTAGCTGAGGCGCAACGCCCGCACGGCGAGCACCGCGCCGGCCACCACCAGCAGCGCCGATACCCCGAGGCCGGCCGCCCGCCGCCCGGGCCAGCGGCACCAGGCGCGCTCTCCGACCGTCGCCGCGATCGCGCCGACCGCACCCCCCGCGACCGTGCTCCCGATCGCCGCCAGCACGGGACTCCCGCTCCAGGCGGCAAGGGCAAGGGCCAGAAACTGGCTGCGGTCCCCGAACGCGAGGATGAAGATCCCAAGGAATGCGGTTGCGACGCTTCCGATGCGCCAGTTCGTCAGTCGATCGGCGAGTTTCGTCCGGGCCAGACCGCCCGCACCTGCGAACACCAGGGCGAGGGCGAGGAGCAGCGTCCGGGCGTTGGGGCTCATTCCCGGCGCGATCAGCGCGCCTCCGGCCGTTGCTGCGAGGAAGCCGGCCGCATGGGCGAGGATCAGTCCGGCGGTAACGCCCGCCTTCCCGAAGCGGTCCGCGAGCACCGCCGCGAGGCGTGCCGGTGGGTCGAAGAGCTGCGCGAGCAGCACCGCGACAAAGGCAGGAACCAGTATCTCCATCCGCAGCCCGGCGCTCAGCCGGCGAGGCGCACCGAACAGGCGGCGGCGTAGACCGAGCTCGAGTCGCCCGGTTCCCGCTGCGCCAGTGCGTCCTCAAGGATGACGACGAGCCCCTGCAGCAACGCACCGCGCTCGCCGCGCGCAAGCGCCGAGTCGATCGCCCGGATCACCGGCGCCGCCCCGACGAGCCCCTGCGCGGCAGCCAGGCGGCGAATCCCCTCGACCTCTGCTGCCAGGTGCCGCACCGGCCCGCGGTCGCTGGCGCGGCGCAAGGCGGCCAGACCGCTTTCGAACTCCACGGGCGCGCCTACAACTGCCTCGATCATCGCTTGGGCCCTCTCCTTGGCTTGCCGCGGGATGGTGCCATCCTCACGTGAAGGAACGATGAAACAGCAAGGGTGGAGCAGGCAAGCAGCGTGTTTGCCTTGACAACCGCGGGCAGGTGACGCATGCGGCCCAGCCTGTGGGCGGCCGCGATTTGCGCGCGCCGCTTTTTGTTTTTCAACGCTGTCCGGTACCGCGAACCGAAGGATTTCAGGGTCATGGCAAAGCCGACCACCGTCAAGATCAAGCTCGTCAGCACGGCCGACACCGGCTTCTTCTATGTCACCAAGAAGAACCCGCGCACGCAGACCGAGAAGTTCAGCTTCCGCAAGTACGACCCGATCGTGCGCAAGCACGTCGAGTTCAAGGAAGCCAAGATCAAGTAATCGGTTGCCGCTCCGCGCCAGCGGAGCGGTCTCAGCCGGCCAGCGCCGCGTCCGCCGATTCGTCGGCCTGACGCGGCAGCAGCGCCCGCACCTCCCCGACGAAGCGCACCACCGAAATCGGCTTGGTGACATAAGCGTTCGCGCCCGCCGCGCGGATCCGCTCCTCATCCTCACGTCCCACATAGGCGGTCACCGCCATGATCGGGATGTGGCGCAGCTTTGCATCCAGCTTCAGGCGCCCGATCAGCTCCAGGCCCGTCATGTGCGGCAGCTGGATGTCGGTGATGATCAGATCGGGCGCAAAGACGCGCGCGCGCGCCACCGCTTCACGTCCGTCGCGCACCGGCTCGGTCACGAACCCGTGCGCCCGCAGCAGGTCGCAAAACAGCTTCAGATTGAGTTCGTTGTCCTCGACAACGAGTACCCTTTTTGTCACGTCCAAGACCCGATTGTTGATCCCCGAGGTACTACGGCATGGCGCCCCATGAGACAAACGCCGAAGCGGCGGCGACGCTGTCGCTCGGCGCGCTGAGCTGGGTGCTGGCCGATCCGGAGCGGGCGCGCCGCTTCTTGGACGTGACGGGCATCACGCCGGACGTCCTGCGGGCGCGGGCCGATACCCCCGGCTTCCTGGCGGCGGTGATCGGCTATCTCGAGAATCACGAACCCGACCTGATCGCCTGTGCCGAGAGCTTGCAGGTGGGGCCTGAGGAACTGACCCGCGCGAGGCGCGTGCTGGAGCGACCATGAAGCCATTGCTGATCTGCGACTGCGACGAAGTGCTGCTCCACATGGTGCGTCACTTCCGGGACTGGCTCGACACCGACCACGACATCGACCTGCAGCTGGCGGAGGGCAGCTTCGAAAAGGCGATGCGCCACCGCACGGACGGCGAACTCGTCACGCGGGAGCGGATGTGGTCGCTCATCGACGGCTTCTTCCCCGCCGAGATGGACCGCCAGACGCTGGTGCCGCACGCTGCGGAGGCGCTGGAGGCGCTCGGGCAGCGCGCGGAGATCATCATCCTCACCAACCTGCGCGACCATTGCCGCGAGTCGCGGATCACACAGCTGTCGACCCATGGCATCGTCCACCGTGTCGAATGCAACCAGGGCCCGAAGGGCGAGCCGGTGGCGCGACTGGTGGCGGAGCACGGCAGCCCGGTCACGGTCTTCGTCGACGACCTGCCGACGCACCATGATTCGGTGGCGCAGCATGCGCCGGGCGTCCACCGGCTGCACATGGTGTCAGAGCCCAGCCTTGCCCCGCACGTGCCCCCTGCCCCAGCTGCACACGCGCGAATCGACGACTGGCGAGACGCCGCGGCATGGATCACGGCACGCTTCGAGGCGGGATCGCCGGCGGAGGCTTGACCCCTGCCCGGCCTCGCGGGATGACCCACGCCATGGCAACCGACATCCCCGCGAAGCTGGCCGAACTCGGCCTCACCCTCCCCGAAGCGGCCGCGCCCGTCGCCGCCTATGTCCCGGCGGTCGAGACCGGCGGACTGCTCCACATCTCCGGGCAGCTGCCGTTCCAGGACGGCGCGCTGATGACCGGCCGGCTCGGTGAGGACCGGGACCTCGACTATGGCGTCGAGGCGGCACGCCGCTGCGCCCTGATGCTGCTGGCCCAGGCCGAGAAAGCCTTGGGCGGCCTCGATCGCGTTTCGCGGGTGGTGAAGCTCGGCGTGTTCGTGAACAGCGCGGGCAGCTTCACGGACCAGCCCAAGGTCGCCAACGGCGCCTCCGAGTTGATGGTCGCCGTCTTCGGCGAGGCCGGCAAGCACGCGCGCAGTGCGGTCGGCGTCCCGGTGTTGCCGCTCGGTGCGGTCGTGGAAGTGGACGCGATCCTGGAACTACGCTGATCGCTGTCTGTTGCTGCAACGCAACATTCCGATCCCAAAACGCGACGTCGACGAAACAAGCGTTGTGTCCGCACCCGCTGATCGGCACCTTCGTGTCGCGTCACAGGGGGTGCGGACGACACCCCAGGGCGCAAGCAGGAGGAGAACCATCACCTCAAGGGGGTCACGATGCGCTTCTCCAACATACTTCTTTCGATCTTCGCCGCTGTCGGCAGCATCGCGCCTGCCTGGGCGCAGGAAACCGACCCTCCCCAGCCGATCACGGTCAGCGGCAGCGCCAGCGTCGCGTCCGACTATCGCTTCCGCGGTGTCTCGCAGAGCGACAAGGAAGTCGCGCTGCAGGGTGGCATCACCATCGCGCATGAAAGCGGCTTCTACGTCGCCACCTGGGGCTCTAACCTTGCGGGCTGGGGCACGTTTGGCGGGGCCAATATCGAGCTGGACCTGGTCGCCGGCTACAAGGGGGAGGTCGGCAACGCGGCCTATGACGTGGGCGTCACCTGGTACACCTATCCCGGCGGCGCGGACGAGACCGACGTGGTCGAGTTCTATGGCAAGGTTTCCGGTACCGCTGGCCCGGCGAACCTGACGGCGGGCGTCTTCTATGCGCCCAAGCAGACGTCGCTCGGCAACTTCATGGCGCATCCCGACGGCGATCGCGACGACAACCTCTACCTGTCCGGCGACGGCACGATCGGCATTCCTTCGACGCCGCTGACGGCAAAGGCGCACATCGGCTATTCGAACGGGAATCCAGGCCTGGGCCCGAACGGCACCAGCCTGTCGCCGACCGGCGAGTATTTTGACTGGCTGCTGGGGGTGGACGCGACCTGGAACCAGCTGACGCTGGGGGTCGCCTATGTCGACACCGACATCACCCGGCGCGAGTCGGCGTATCTGGGCTCCGGTTTTTCCAAGACCAAGGACGGCAGCCCGATTGCCGCAAGCACCGTGGTGGTTTCGCTGACCGCTGCTTTCTGACGGCCGCCCGCCTGATCCGGGGCGGGCCCAACAAAGAAGGGCCGCGACTCACGTCGCGGCCCTTTCTGGTACCAGCTGTGACCCGGGGATCAGGGCGTGGTGCGCGCTGCCTGGCCGTCACCTTCCGGTGCCGCGATGATGTCCTGGGTGGTCGAGCCCTTGTCCACCACGGCGGTGTCGGGATCGGCCAGGCCGGAGCGGATGCCGGCATCGGCCGCGTCGTTGCCGCCGGCCTGCGTCAGGGCCGCGCGCTCGCTTGCGCTACGCTGCGCCTGGCCGCCGAACATCGCCTGCAGCGCCTGAGTCGAGGCGCCGACTTCCTGCGGACGCGGCGCGCCGGGCTGCGGCGGCACGAGCGCATAGTCGGGCGGGATCACCAGCGGCGCCTGGCGGGCCACCGCGAACTCGTCCGGACGGGCGCGGTTGAGCCCCGACGAGCCGCAGCCCGCGAGAGCAAGGGCGAGCGCGACGCTCGCGGCGGCATGAAGTTTACGCATTTACCTTCTCCCCAGCGGGCGTTTCGGCGGGCTTGTCGCGCACCAGCACCGCGCGGACAAGCAGGATCAGCACGCCGATGGTGATGGCGGCATCGGCGACGTTGAAGATCAGGAACGGGCGCCACGTCCCGAAGTGCAGGTCGAGGAAGTCGACCACATAGCCGAAGCGCACCCGGTCCAGGATGTTGCCGAGCGCACCACCCAGCACCAGGCCGAGCGCGAACAGGTCCGGCCGGCTCTTTTCACGCAGCATCCACCAGGCGACACCGCTCGCGATCGCGGCGGTGAGCAACACCAGCAGCCAGCGCATCACGCTGCTGTCGGCGGGCAACAGCCCCAGCGAAACGCCGACGTTCGGCACGAAGCGCAGGTCGAAGATCGGCAGCAGGAGGCGTTCGTCGCCCGGCCGGGACACGCCCAGGGGACCGGTGACGACGAACTTCACCGCCTGGTCGACGATGAAGATCAGCCCTGCGAGCAGGAAGCCGTGAAGGCGGGTGCGTTGCATCAGGATACTACCTCGGTACAGCGGTGGCACAGCGCATCGTCCACTGCAACTTCCGGCAGGTGGCGCCAGCAGCGACCGCATTTGTGGCGGTGGGTGCGGACCACGCCCACACCGTCCTTGTCACCCTCCCCCTTCGCCACTGAAGCGACGATGAACGCCTCGGCAAGCGCGTCCTCGGGAAGCGGCAGTTCGGGAACGGTGACTTCGGCCTCCAGGCTGGAGCGCACGATCTTCTCGCGCCGAAGCGGCTCGATCGCCTCCGTCACTCGCTCGCGCAGGCGCCGGACGTCGTCCCAATTGGTCGAGACGGCGTCGTCGGCGGGCAGCGCCGGCAGCTCGGGCCATTCGAGCAGATGGACGGAGCCGTCCTCGCTGGGGAAACGCGCCTGCCACACTTCCTCGGCGGTGAAGGCCAGGATCGGCGCGGCGTAGCGGACCAGCGCGTGGAACAGCAGGTCGAGCACGGTGCGATAGGCGCGGCGCTTGGGATCGTCCGCGGCGTCGCAGTAGAGCGAGTCCTTGCGGATATCGAAGAAGAACGCCGACAGATCCTCGTTGGCGAAGTCGGTCAGCGCACGCGCGTAGCGGTTAAACTCGTACGCTTCGGCCGCGGCGCGCAGCTCGACGTCGAGCTTGCCGAGCAGGTGGAGCACGTAGCGCTCCAGCTCGGGCATGTCGGCCACCGCGACTCGCTCTTCGTCGGTGAAGCCATCGAGCGCGCCCAGCAGGTAGCGGAAGGTGTTGCGCAGCTTGCGATAGGTGTCGCCGGTGCCCGCCAGCACCTCCTTGCCGATGCGGACGTCCTCGAAATAGTCGGTCTGTGCGATCCACAGGCGCAGGATGTCGGCGCCCGACTCGCCGATGACCTTCAGCGGATCGACGACGTTGCCTAGGCTCTTGGACATCTTGCGGCCATTGCCGTCGAGCGCGAAGCCGTGGGTCAGCACCGCCTCGTACGGCGCGCGACCGCGGGTGCCGCAGCTCTCCAGCAGCGAAGACTGGAACCAGCCGCGATGCTGGTCCGAACCCTCCAGATAGAGGTTGGCGCGGGTGCCGGCGCCGTAGCGCGCCTCGACCACGAAGGCGTGGGTCGAGCCCGAGTCGAACCACACGTCGAGGATGTCGGTGACGACTTCATAGTCCTCGAGGCGATAGTCCGCGCCGAGCAGCGCCTGGTGGTCGGCCTGGAACCAGGCATCGGCGCCCCCTGCACGGAAGGCATCAAGGATGCGCGCGTTCACCGCCGGATCGCGCAGATAGGCGCCGGTCTGGCGGTGGACGTAGAGCGCGATCGGCACGCCCCAGGCGCGCTGCCGGCTGATGACCCAGTCCGGACGGCCCGAGACCATCGAGGCAATGCGGTTGCGGCCCTTTTCCGGCACAAAGCGGGTGTGCTCGATCGCGTCGAGCGCGAGCTCGCGCAGGGTTGCGCCGTTGCCCGACGCGGTTTCCGCGCCCGGTTCCACCGTATCGCCAGTCGCTGCGTCCATCGGGATGAACCACTGCGGCGTCGCGCGGAAGATCACCTTGGCCTTGGAGCGCCAGCTATGCGGATAGCTGTGGCGGAAGTCGTCCGACGCGGCGAGCAGCGCGCCTGCTTCCCGCAGGTCGCGGCAGATCGGCCCTTCCTCCAGCTTCGCGCCGTTGCCGGACGCGGTGAACTTGGGGTTGATGACGCTGCCCTGCCCGCCGAGCCACGCCCAGTCGTCACGGTACTTGCCGTCGCCGGTAACCGCGAACACGGGGTCGATTCCATAGGCCTTGCACAGCGCGAAATCGTCTTCGCCATGATCGGGCGCCATGTGGACGAGGCCGGTACCCGCATCGGTGGTGACGAAGCCGCCCGGCAGCATCGGCCGCGGCTTTGCGAAGAAGCCGCCGAGATGGTGCATCGGGTGACGGACGGTGGCGCCGGCGAGATCAGCGCCCTTCACGACGACAGGGGCGTAGAAGCCATCTGGTCCACGCTGCTCTTCCTCAACGACAATCCCGTCCGCGATGATGCCGAAGTCACGCGCGAGGATCGTCAATGAGTGCTGCATGCGCTGCACGATGGAGGGGATCAGATTCGTGGAGACAACAAAGCGGCGATCGAGCCACAAGAACTCAGGACGCACGCGTATAGCGGCTTCGTTCGCATCCCAAGCCGCCGCAGTCGCTTTATCCTTACCCAAACTTACCTGAAATTCGACAACCGTGTATTCAATCTCCGGCCCATACGCGAGCGCCTGGTTCACTGGGATCGTCCACGGCGTGGTCGTCCAGATCACCGCATGCGCGCCCACCAGCTCCGGCGCGTTCGGCGCCTCCACGATCTCGAACGCCACGTCGATCTGGGTCGAGGTGATGTCCTCATACTCGACCTCGGCCTCGGCGAGCGCGGTCTTTTCGACCGGGCTCCACATCACCGGCTTGGCACCGCGATAGAGCTGGCCCGACTCGGCGAACTTCAAGAGCTCGCCCGCGATCGTCGCCTCGGCCTCGAACTTCATGGTGAGGTACGGGTCTTCCCAGTCGCCGAGCACGCCCAGCCGCTGGAACTGGCCCTTCTGCACGTCGACCCAATGCGCGGCATAGGCGCGGCATTCGGCGCGGAACTCGGCCGGAGGCACCTCGTCCTTCGACCGCTTCTTGGCGCGATACTGCTCCTCGATCTTCCACTCGATCGGCAGGCCGTGGCAGTCCCAGCCCGGAACATAGGGCGCGTCCTTGCCCATCAGCGTCTGCGAACGGACGATGATGTCCTTCAGGACCTTGTTCATCGCATGGCCCATGTGGATGTCGCCATTGGCGTAGGGCGGGCCGTCATGGAGGATGAACCGCTCGCGGCCGGCGCGCTCGCGGCGCAGGCGTTCGTACAGCCCGATGCGCGCCCAGCGATCGAGGATCGCCGGTTCCTTGGCGGCAAGGCCCGCCTTCATCGGGAAGTCGGTCTTCGGCAGGAAGACGGTGTCGCGCCAGTCGCGCTTCGCGTTCGGTTCGTCGGTCATGGAACCGCGCCGATTAGAGGATGCGGGGCCGGGGGTGAAGCGCGAAGTGGTGGGCGGGGCTCAGAGCGGCGTCAGTCGCGGCAATAGCCCTCGCCCGGCTTCACCGTCAGGCAGTCCTTCTTGTCGGCCAGCCACTTGAGCCCGGTCGCCTCACCGTCCGTCGCGCGCAGCGTCTGCGGCCCGTCCGGCCGGGTGAAGCGGATCGTGTCGCCGGCCGCGACTCCCTGGAACACACCCTTGTCGTCCAGCGAGTATTGCATCTCCAGCGTGTAGTGGCCGGAGCCCGCTTGGCCGTCCGCGGAAATCACCAGGTTCAGCCCCTCGACGCCACGCCAGCGTCCGATCCATGCGTCGGTCGCCGCGGTATCCGCTACTGTCGGCGCTGGCGTCGGCGTGGGTGTAGGCGTCGGCGTTTCTGCGGGCGCTTCCTGCGGCGCGGCATGGCCGCTGTTGTGGACCGCGCGTTCGACGGCTTCCCCCTCGGCGCGCCGCTCCGCGCGCTGTTCGCATCCGGCCAGCAACACCAGCATCGACAAGCAGATCGTTCGGCGCATCGCGTTCCTCCCGCGTTGGGCGGCCTGTCTAGCCTTCACGCGGCCGCACGGCTAGGCAGCAGCGACCACCGATCTTCAAGGCCTGTCCCATGACGTACCGCATCGCCCTCGCCTCCGATCACGCTGCCGTGGCGTTGAAGGCGTCGCTCGTCGCCTGGCTGCGCGATGCCGGCCATGCGGTCGTGGACCTGGGACCGGAGGGCGAGGCCAGCGTCGACTATCCCGATTACGGCTATGCGCTGGCGCGCACGGTGAGCGGCGGGGAAGCGGACTTCGGCGTCGCACTGTGCGGATCCGGCATCGGCATCTCGATCGCGGTGAACCGGCATGTGGGCTGCCGCTGCGCGCTGGTGAACGAGCCGCTGTCGGCGCGGCTCGCGCGCGAGCACAACGACGCCAACGTGCTGGCAATGGGTGCACGGCTGGTCGGCGTCGAGATGGCGAAGGCGTGCATCGAGGCGTTTCTGACGACGCCCTTCGGCGGCGAGCGCCACCAGCGTCGAATTGACAAGCTGAGCAGCCCTACCCTGGGCTGACGCGCGCCTATTTGGGGCAACAACGGGTAGCCTTCGCGCGCGCGGCATCCTAAAGGCTCGCGCGACCGGCCAGCCCGAGCCCCAGGAGGCGCATTCATGAGCAGCAATCCGCAGACCCACCAGGTCCAGCCCGACGGTTTCTTTTCCCGCAGCCTGGCCGATGCCGACCCGGCCGTGTTCTCCGGCGTCGAGCATGAACTGACGCGCGAGCAGACTCAGATCGAACTGATCGCCAGCGAGAACATCGTCTCCAAGGCAGTGCTCGAGGCGCAGGGCTCGGTGTTCACCAACAAATATGCCGAGGGGTATCCGGGCAAGCGCTACTACCAGGGCTGCGCGCCGTCCGACGAGGTCGAGACGCTGGCGATCGAGCGCGCCAAGCAGATCTTCGGCTGCGGCTTCGCCAACGTCCAGCCGCACTCCGGCGCCCAGGCGAACGGCGCGGTGATGCTGGCGCTGACCAAGCCGGGCGACACCATCCTGGGCATGAGCCTGGATGCCGGCGGCCACCTCACCCACGGCGCCAAGGCGGCGATGTCGGGCAAGTGGTTCAATGCGGTCCAGTACGGCGTGCGACAGGAAGACCACCTCATCGACTATGACCAGGTCGAGCGGCTCGCCAAGGAGCACAAGCCGACGCTGATCATCGCGGGCGGCTCCGCCTATCCGCGCCACATCGATTTCGCCCGCTTCCGCGCAATCGCGGACGAGGTCGGCGCAAAGTTCATGGTCGACATGGCCCATTTCGCCGGCATCGTCGCGGCCGGGCTGCACCCGACGCCGTTCGGCCACGCCCATGTCGTCACCACCACCACCCACAAGACGCTGCGCGGCCCGCGCGGCGGCATGGTGATGACCGACGACGAGGCGATCGCGAAGAAGATCAACTCGGCGGTGTTCCCGGGGCTCCAGGGCGGGCCGCTGATGCACGTGATCGCCGCCAAGGCGGTGGCGTTCGGCGAGGCGCTGCGCCCCGAGTACAAGAGCTACATCGCCGCGGTGGTGGAGAACGCCAAGGTGCTCGCCGCCACTCTCAAGGAGCGCGGCAGCGACGTGGTGTCGGGCGGCACCGACACCCATCTGGCGCTGATCGACCTGACCCCGCTGGGCGTCACCGGCCGCGACGCGGACGAGGCGCTGGAGCGTTCGGGCATCACCTGCAACAAGAACGGCATCCCCTTCGATCCGCTGCCCCCGGTCAAGACCAGCGGCATCCGCGTAGGTTCGCCGGCGGGCACCACCCGCGGCTTCGGCACGGCCGAGTTCCGCGAGATCGGCAACATGGTCGCCGACGTGCTCGACGGCCTGGCCGCCAAGGGCGAGGCGGGCGACGCCCAGGTCGAGGCGGGGGTCCGCGAGCGGGTTCGCGCGTTGTGTGCTCGGTTCCCGATCTACGGAGGCTGATCATGACCGACTACTCGACCGACGCGCAGAAGAAGGCGCTGGGCAAGAGCATGGCGAAGTGGGGCGCGCTCGGCGCCGTGATCGCCATCCCCCTGCCCTTCATCGGCCCGGTGATCGGCGCCGCGGCCGGCGCCGGCTACGCCTATCTCAAGGCCAAGAAGCGGATCTGAATGCGCTGTCCCTTCTGCGGAAATGATGCGAGCCAGGTAAAGGACAGCCGCCCTACCGAAGATGGGGCGGCGATCCGGCGGCGCCGCCAGTGCGAGGCCTGCGCCGCGCGCTTCACCACGTTCGAGCGCATCCAGCTGCGCGAGCTGTGGGTGCTGAAAAGCGAAAGCCGGCGCGAACCCTTCGATCGCGAGAAGCTGCTTCGCTCGGTCGCGATCGCGACCCGCAAGCGCCCGGTCGAACAGGCGCAGATCGAACGGCTGGTTTCGGGCATCCAGCGCCAGCTGGAAACCACCGGCGACGGCGAGGTGCCCGCCCAGCGCATCGGCGAGATGGTGATGGAGGCGCTCAAGGGCCTCGACTCGGTGGCCTACATCCGGTTCGCGAGCGTCTACAAGGACTTCCGCGAGGCGCGGGATTTCGAGGAGTTTGCGGGGAACGTGGCCGAGGTAGGGCGGGAGTAGCGCTCCTCAACCGCCGGCCCGCCGCCTATACCGCCGTTTGTCCTGAGTAGCGGCTGAGCCTGTCGAAGCCGCGTATCGAAGGACGGAGACGCCGATGTCCTTCCACGCCTATCTCCTGCGCTGTGCCGGTGGCAGCTTTTACGTCGGCCATACCGACGACCTTGATCGCCGGATCGCACAGCATCAGTCCGGCGCCATCCCCGGCTACACCGCGACGCGACAGCCGGTGATGCTGGCCTGGAGCGAGACCTTCGACAGCCGGGAAGAGGCGATCGCCGCAGAGACCCGGTTGAAAGGCTGGTCGCGAGCGAAGAAAGAGGCGCTGATCGCGGGCGACTGGAACCGCGTGCAGGCATTGGCGCGCAAGTCCTTCGATACGGGGCTTCGACAGGCTCAGCCCCTACTCAGGACGAACGGAACCATGAACGAGACACCTTCCCCCTCCTCCTCCTCCCCGAACGTGTC
>NZ_JAKRNR010000032.1:0-31883 GCF_022346685.1 Sphingomonas sp. ACRSK
CTACGCCCGCCCTACGCCGCAACCAGCGCGAACGGTCCGCCCGTCATACCTGTCACGCTGCTCGACGAAGGGGGTCCCTTTTGCACGCCGATAGGGGGTCCTTTTTGGACGCCGATTGACATCTCCTGGGGGAGCCTGAATCAGGTCGCGACGTTCACATCAATGGGTCCTGACCCTAGCAATTAGCCTTGGCTCGGAAGGACCTTGCTCGGCCTTGAGACTGTCGGAGGATCAATTCCGCCTTCATCCTTCATAGTGGCACTGATAGTACAGCGCGCCTTGCCCTTTGCCTTGATGTTGGCCTTCGACAAAATTCGACCGCGACGATGTCGCAAGCATCAACCAGGGCGCTCCAATCGCGGGCGCATCGGCGATCAGCAGGTACCTTTCTGCTTCCAAATCGGCGGGTTTGTGGAACATCGCCGCATAGCCGTTATCGACCGCGACATGCCGAGACTTAGCTCGCCATCAGATCACGTCCGCCCACAAGCCGTTGAAGATGAAGCTCGCCTGATGCGCTTCTACCAGATCGACAACCATGCAGAAATGCGTCGCCCAAGGCGGTGCAGTGCGCTGGGTGCGGGATGAGGCGGGAGACACGAGCACGAAGCGATCCGTCGGGACTTCCACCGTCTGTGTTCCAACCATTTCTAAGCGCACCGTTACAGGCAGCCGATGAGCGTCCTGGCCATCAATTCGGACCCAGGCAGGGGAGACCAACAGCGTGCCGTTGCGGCCGGGCCGCACCGGGTCACGCCGGACACGAAACCCGGCCAGCACCGTGTCGCTGTCCTGTACGGGAAGCGCGATCAGGATGAAGGCGGCTGCGGAATTCGTGCCGAAGGCTTTGGTCGCGATCAGCCCTCGCTCATTTTCCACTCCACCCTTGGAGAGTTGCAAATTGGCGCCTGCTTGCGCGTAGCGGTCGGTGATTGGTTGAAGTGTATCGGCTGTGCGCCATACCGTGTCCTGCCACGCCGCTGCGGTAAAATCGGGATCGGACAGGCGTGTTCGCCCGTCTCGCAGCCGCATCGGGAGGGCGCCGAAGTCATAGGATTGAGTGCCGTGGGCACGGAACACGCCTGCACCCTCAGCCCAGCAGGTCGGCCGAGAGGACGAAGGGTCGGCAGGTGTGAAATTGTGCACCAGCATGTCCGTGAAGTGCACCGCTGCACCTTTGCTCACGGCCGCTATGCTGGGTCCGGTCCATGCCCTGGCTTGGTTAACGATCCAACCGCCATCCAGGCGCACGAATCCGCCGTCGCCAGCACAACGGATCGGCGAATTCGACCATGTGTTGCTTTCATGATGGCAAGACGTCGCCAAAACCGATCCAGCAGCCACGTCATACAGGACCCTCGTGTAGTCGAGCGAGCAGCTCAGCAGGTGGAGCGAGGCATTGCCGGCCGCAATACGCACCGCCGTTGTGGAATTATAGAGTGTGCAGCCGATCAGCACGTTGCGCTCGCCATTATCATCGGCTGCCGGATAATCGACGCAAATGCCGCAATTGAACACTTCGCAATGCAGCAAGACGTTGTTGTAGGCATGGCTGCCGAAGCGCAGACCCGTGCCACAGCCGAAAACCGATAGATTCTCGATTAGCATTTGCGCGGAAATGGCTGCGTTAGGAGAGTCAAAGTCCACGCCGATGCTGTGCGTCTCGGATCCTGCACCCTTGATGCGGATCGCACCGGAGACCATCCCTTTGTGGCCGTAGTTGTTGTCTGGTTCGCGCACGCCTGTTGAACTGGCTGACACGCGCAGATAGCGGCCTTCCCAGCCACTGAAATCGAGCAAGGCTGTGCCGGTCATCGAAACATGCGATGCATCCAGCACAAGTCCCGACCCGCAGCGATAGGCCGTTTTTGCCTGCAACAACACAATGCCGCCTTCCGGCCGGGCAGCGAGGGCATCCAGGGCCCGCTGCAGTGCGGGCGCATCGTCCGCCACGCCGTCGCCAACAGCGCCGAACTGTTCGGGGGTGACCGTGATCCTGCTTGGGGCGATCAAGGCCGGAACGGTCGCTGCACGGGGCGCCGCTTCGGAACTGCCGGCAAGGGGGACGCTGGCTAACACGCCCAAGACGGATCGGCGTGAGGCGGAACAGGGATCGGAAATGACGACAACTCCTTGCAGCGCGGCCGGATAAGTCTGTGACTGGAGGCGCGTTTCGAGTGACCCCACCCGCAAGCATTGGCCTTGAAGCAAAGTGCGACTATGCCACGCGAGCAGGTGGAGCGTTCCGGCCCGCCATCTACTATCGAGTAATCATGCAAGCGAGCCGTTTGGAAACCCAACGAGGAAAAAACGCGGGCCGCAGGCCGCGCCGGAATTCCCAGACCAGTTCTTGGTTCACTAGCAAGGGTGAATTCCTTCTGGTCGCCGCTTATTTGGTCGTTGCCGGGATGTTTGGCGGCGGACTGGTCGCATGGACGCCGGGAAACATGGTGCTGATCCTGGCGACGATCGTGCTGGCGGTTGCGTTCGGATGGCGCGACGGCTTTGCCGCCCTTGCCCGGGCGCCATTGGCCGGCCGAATCGTCCTAATCGGCATCGCTGCGCTGCCGCTGCTGCAGCTCGTGCCGCTGCCGCCAGCGCTGTGGCAAGCGCTTCCCGGGCAGGATCTGCGCCGCATGACGTTGGGGCTGGCCGGCTTGGCGGACAGTTGGCAGCCTCTGACGTTGGAGCCTGCGGCAACCGCCCTGTGCGCGGTGACCGCGATCGGCTTCGTGACATTCACTGGCTGGCTCTTGCGGCTATCCGAAGATGACTTCCGGCGCCTGTTGCTGGTTGCCCTAGGTCTGGTGTTGCTCGGCATCTCAATCGGCCTTCTGCAGGTCTTCAGTGATGGGCAGTGGATGGTGCTGCAGGCCCAAATGGGAGCCACGTTGCTCGGCTTCTTTGCCAACAAAAACCATATGGCGCTGGTGCTAGCCTGTTCGGTCCTGCTGTTTGGCCTGGTCGTCAGCCGCCAGTCGCCTTGGCAAGGGCGGCGGCGGATGTTCGTTGGGGGCTACACGGCGTTTGCATTGGTCGCGATCGTCGTTACCAACAGTCGCGCCGGTCTGGGATTTGGGGCGTTAGCCGCGGTGATGGTACTCCTGGACCTGGCACGCGGAGTGCCCCTACGATGGCGCGTACTAGCGGTTGTGGTAGTCGCGGCCCTTGTTGTGGCAGTTGTGTCCTCGTCAGCCTTTGAAATCGTGGCTGGCCGGGTCGATAACGTCAGCGACGATCTGCGTTGGCGCTTTCTCGGCTGGTCGTGGCCGTTGGCCGAACGCTATGGCTGGCTGGGCAGCGGATTTGGATCATTCAGGACCCTTTTCATCACGACGGAACAGCTTTCCTGGGTGAAGCCCACGGAGGTGAATGCCGTGCACAACGATTACCTCCAGTTGCTGATCGAGGGCGGCATTCCGGCAATGATCCTGTTGACGTTGCTGGCCGTGTCGCTGGTCCTCGCCCTCGGCCGCTTCCGTCATTTGCTGCGGCGAAGTTCGGCGCGGCACCAGCTCCTGTTCGGACTGACGGCAATTCTGTTGTTTGGGCTGCACAGTGCTGTTGATTATCCGCTGCGCCGACCGGCCGCATGGGCCTTCTTCGCGCTGGCGCTGGCTGCAGTCTATAGAAACACGCAGAACCACCCCACCTCTGATGGCTGGGGTGGCGAAGCAGCTTGATGGATAACAAGCCCTACTGCTACTAGGAGCCGCCCCGACAGCGGCTGGTACCGGTTTCCGACATTTCACTTACAAGGGTTTCGCGTTGCGTTTAAAATTCGCACCAGTCCTAGCGATCGCCAGCATAATCTCGGGTTGTGCCGGTCGTTCCGGTATACCCGTGGGCGGCGAGTTGCCGCCTGCCGAGCGCGGCGGGATCATCACACCGGTCGCAGCCGAGGATTACCTTCTTGGACCGTTGGATACGTTGTCGATTAAGGTGTTTCGTGAACCCGAACTGTCGTTCGACAGCCTACCGGTGTCGCTCAGCGGCAAGATCTCCTACCCACTGCTTGGCGAGTTGTCGGTTGCTGGGCTGTCCACGGCCGAAATTGCTCGGCTGCTGACCGCGCAATTGAATGCCCGCTATCTGCGCAACGCCAGCGTCTCGGTCTCGCTTGATCGGGCCGCCAATTTCACAGTGACGCTGGACGGCGAAGTACGTAAACCGGGTGTGTACCAGATACCCGGCGCGCGTTTGTCGTTGCTACAGGCAGTTTCGCTGAGCGAAGGGCTGACGGAAAGCGCGAAGAGCGACGAGATCGTCGTCATTCGTGAAATAGACGGCAAGCGATACATCGCCCGGTTTGATTTGAACGAGATCCGGGCGGGGCGGGCGCCTGATCCGCAAATCCAACAGACGGACGTGATCGTGGTTGGCTATTCGCAGTTCACCTCCCTTTTCAGGCTGACGCTGGCAGCCCTTCCGGGTGCCGCAGGTCTTTTCATCGCGCTTAATCAGTAAGGCGTCCGGACAACATGCAGTTTCCGTTTAACGGCGAAGCGACTTTGCCGGCTTCCACCAACCTTCCAGCGCTTATGCCGGAAGGGTCCAAGGCGTCGGCTGGCTCGGCCCATGCTCTGCGCGAGATTTGGGCTGCGGCCTATCGTTCGCGTTTTTGGATCATCGGCATCTTCGCCGCTTGCATTGCGCTGGCGATCGTCGCAGCCTTGTTGACCACGCGTCTCTACCAAGCGACCGCGTCGGTCGAGGTACGTCAAGAAGCGGCCAAGGTGTTGGGAACCGAGGCTGACCAAGAACAGTCTGCGAACACCGATGCCGAACGTTTCCTGCAGACGCAGCTCGATATCGTCCGCAGTCGCGGTGTTGCCGAAGCGGTTGCTGAACGCGAAGGGCTGTTCAACGGAAATGCCTTTCTCCAGGCAATGGGGATTGAGGACGAGGGCGTATCAGCTCCAACCGGAATGACGCCGCGCGAGGCACAGCGCGATCGCGTGCTAAAGCTGCTACGGGGCGGTATGTCGGTGCGCTATACGGGCACCACACGCATCGCGACCATCTCCTTCACCAGCCCCGATCCGCGGCTGTCCGCGCGGATCGCCAACGCGTTTGCCGACGCCTACATCCGCAGTAATCTGTCGCGAAAGGCCGGCGCTTCAGACTATGCGCTCGACTTCCTACGCGGCCAGCTTACTGAGGCGCAGGCGCGGCTTGCCAAGTCGGAGCAGGCGGTTGTCGATTACGGCCGACGCACGCGCATCGTGGATGCCGGAAACGCAGCCGGGAGTGGCGGCTCATCAGATAATTCTGCGCGGCCGCAGTCGCTCATTACCGCGCAGTTGGTGCAGCTGAACCAAGCCTATTCCACCGCCATTGCCGACCGCATTCAGGCTCAGCAGAAATGGGACCAAGTCGCCAAACTGCCGGCGTTGAGCACGCCAGACGTGCTGACCAACAATGCGGTACAGCTCCTTTTAGAGCGCCGGGCCGACGTCCAAAGCCAATATCAGCAGCAACTGGCCACGCGGCAGGAGGATTATCCCGCCGTTATAGCGGCCAAGGCACAGCTGCGCGAACTCGACCGACAGGTGGGCGCCCTAGCCGGCAATATCCGCAACGGCATCCGTAACGCCTATCAGGTCGCTCAAGCGCGCGAGCAACAGCTGGCGAGCGAAATCGACAAGTTGAAGAACAGCACGCTGTCCGAACAGAATCAGGGCATCGAGTTGTCGATCCTGCGGCGCGAGGCGGACACCAACCGGCAGCAGTACGAAGCGCTGCTGCGGCGGTTCAACTCGTTGAACGCTGAATCCGGGATTCAGACCAACAATCTGTCGGTGGTCGACAGCGCCAGCGTGCCGGATCGTTCCTCTTGGCCCAAGCTGTCGCTTAATCTAGCGCTGGCGCTGATCTTAGGCATGTTGCTTTCTGCCCTGTTTGTTTTCCTACGTGAGCAGTTGTTCAGCGCGATCCGTACGCCAGACGAGGTGCGTTCTACCACCGGTTTGGCGATCTTGGGTGTGGTGCCCTCGTCCGATACGCCGGACGAGGATCTAGACGATCCCAAGTCGTTCCAGAGCGATGCCTACAACTCGGTGCGAACCAGCCTCTCGTTGCTGTCGCCCAACGGAGTGCCGGCAACGGTGATGTTCACCAGCACCCAGCAGGGCGAAGGCAAGTCCACCGCCTGCCGAGCGCTGGCACTAAGCTTGTCGCGGCTTGGCCGGCGCGTGGTGGTGATCGATGCCGATCTGCGACGACCCAACGTCCATCGCCTGTTCGGGCTGGCTAACCGCCAGGGTTTGAGCAATCTGCTTTCAGGGCAAATCGCTAGGGAGCAGGCGATCCGCAACAGTGCGGACAGTAAGATCGACTTCATCGTCGCCGGCGATATCCCGCCCAACCCAACCGAACTTATCAACAGCCCGCAGATGGTGGCGTTGCTGCGCGATCTGCGCGAGGCCTATGACGTGGTGCTGGTGGACTCCGCACCGGTTCTGGGCCTGGCGGACGCGGTGATCCTGTCGAGCGAGGTCGAGGCAACGGTCTATGTCATCGAGTCCGGCCGCAATCCGGTACGGCAGATACAGGCGTCCCTATCCCGTCTGGCACAGGGTGGCGGTACGATCGCCGGAGCCGTGCTGGTGAAGTTCGATCCGGGCCGGTTCGGCTATGGTTACGGCACCGAATATGGCTACAGCTACGATTATGCCGAACGCAGTAAGTAAACCACTCGTCTGGCGGCGTGCGATTGCCGCTGGCGTCACGGGAGCGGTGCTGCTGACGGTAGTGGCCTATGCTACGGTTGCCGAAACGGCGCTAGCCACGGTGCGAGGCGCACGATCCGGCGCCTTGCTGGCGGATCTGAAAGGGGAGCCTGCTGCACAGCTCGACCGGCTGAGTGACAGAACGATGCGTACTGCCATCGCTGCGGCGCCTCTGGAGCAGCGTGTACTGAACGTCGCCATGGCACGTGATGCGAAACGGCATGGGAGAGAGCGGGCGCCCATCTGGCTTGTGGTCTTATCACGACTAGGATGGCGCGATACCGGGACGTTACAGAACCGGATCTACGCGGCCGCGCTGCGCAACGATTTGTCCAGCATTCTCGATATTAGCGATGCACTGCTCCGTCGCCAACAGTTGGCGGACCAGATCACGCAAGTGGTGCTGTTGCTTGAAGTCGAGCCTACCCTGCGACCGAGCTTGGTCAAACGATTGGCAGGTCGGCCAAGTTGGCGAAGCCTTTATCTCGGGACGACAATAGGCCACCTCAAAACCCAGGAACAATTGTCCGCTCGCGTCCTGCTAATGGAAGGGCTAGCTCGATATGGCCCGCTCGATAAGAGCGAGGTGGTGCCCAGTATCAATGCGCTTGATCATGCTGGTCTAGTCCAGCAAGCTTTCACCCTGTGGCAGCGGGTGCAGCCGGGCGTTACCCGGCCGCTGGACGACGGCGAGTTCGACCGCGTGAGCCGCAGCTATGGCACGGGCTACGATCCGGTGCCCTTTCAGTGGCAGATGATGACGGGCGAAGGTTTCGGCGCAGATGCAATCCGGGATGGTGCGCATGCGGTGCTCACGATACATTGGAGCGGACGCGGGGTACCGGTGTTTGCGCAGCAGCGGACGTCAGCGGCGCCCGGTCACTACGCGCTCGACCTAGACATCCCTGTTGAGAGTAAGGCGGATCTTTCCACCTTATCCTTCAAATTAGCCTGCAGTAAGACCGCAACGCCCTTCGTGGCCGCTGGGAGTGACCCTACGCGGTTGCGCACGGTGACAGCAGTGCCTTGTGCCTTTCCGATGCTGCAGATTGTTGGCGACGTTCAACCCTCTGCGGCGGCACACCAGGTGACAATCAGCCGCATCGCGATGCGTCCGCTGAACGCCGGGTCCGAAGCGAACTAAGATGGCAACGCAATTAGGCACCGCACCGCACCGTCTGGGCGCGCCGGCAAAGCGCGTTTCCGTCTATGACTGGGTGTCCGACGGCTTCGTCAACGGTCTGTTTTTCCGCGTGCTGTTGCTGGTCGCGCCGGTCCAGAGCGTACTGCTGACGCCGATACAGGGCAGCACTGCGGCCTTCCTCCTGGTCCTTCTCGCGCCGGCCATCTTGGTAGGCAATGATCCGCGTTACATGCGGTTGTTAGCTTTTTATATCAGTTTCGTAATGTTGTACGCGATTTATCTCGCGTTAAGCCTGTCTGGTTACTTAATTGACATACCGGACATGAGTCGACTTCAGGTTATTCGAGAAGTATACATCTCAGGATATCTTAAACAGACCCATTTAACGCAAGGGATATATCTTTTCGCCGCAGCAGCGTTTTGCTACCTATGCTACGTCTACTACAAAGAGCCATTTCTAAAATTTGCTTTTTTTGGCGTGTTGTTTCTCGCATGCTACGGTTTCTATGAATTTGTATACTATGCAATATTTCATAGTAATGGCGACATATTGTCTAATAGGAACTTTGGAGACCTTGACACTGCGGCTGCAGGAGCCGGTGACCATAAGTTTGCAACCGGCAGTATGGTACAAGGATCCACCCTGTTCGGCTCAGGATTTATGCGGCTAAAAAGCCTTACGGGCGAGCCGTCTATGTATGCGCTCACCGTTACGCCATTCGCTGTCTATGCTTACGCACGGCGGTGGTGGGCGTTGTTTGGCTTTCTAACACTTTCCCTAGTGTTATCGACATCGACAACCGCCGTTCTGGGTTTGGCAGTTGGTATCGGCTATGCCGAGGTCCGGCAACGGCAGGAGTTCATCCTCTATATCGCTGGAGCATTGATCGTTGGGTTCCTGCTGTACGAGACACTGGCGCCATTCCAACACGCGTTGGACACGTTGTTGTTCGAGAAGCTGGACACGCGCTCTGGTGATGAGCGCATTAGCGCGTTCATGAACCATGTGAAGGTCGTGACCGATGGCAACATTATCCGCTTTCTCTTCGGCCTTGGCTTTGGGTCGATCCGATCCACCGACATGCTCTCCAATCTGCTGGCCAATGTCGGGGTGATCGGAACCTTTACCTATTTCAGTGTCATATTGGCGCCGTGCTTCCGGTTGAAGAGAGGTCCGGATAGCGGAGCCATCGTGGCGACGTTGCTCTCGATCTTCGCCATGGAACTGCTCACCGTGTCTGAATATTCCTATCTTCCGCCATGGTTCATGGTTGCGCTCGGCTATGCACGCGTGCGTCAACAACGACTTGTCTTGCTGGCTCCTGGGCAATGAAATTAATCCTCAATGCGCGGTTCTTCAACCGGCCGGCGACAGGGGTGGAGCGGGTCGCGTTAGAACTCAGCCGCAGCCTGCGTGCATTACTGGCAACAAGCGGCCAACCTGATCTGGAGATAGCGGTGCCGACTGGCACACCTGTTGCCGACGGTGTCGCTGCCTTGGGCCAACCTGCGACACGTGTATCGGTCGTCGGCCGGCTTGGCGGTCATGCTTGGGAGCAGGCAGAGTTGGCCCGGGCGATGCCAGAAGACTGGATTCTCAACCTATGCAATACCGGTCCGATCACACGTCGGCGCCAGGTGCTGTTGATCCACGATGCACAGGTGGTGTTGCACCCGGAGTCCTATTCGCGGGCTTTCCGCTGGTGGTACCGCGTGATGATAACGCTCGCGAGCCGACGCGCTGCCGTACTGTTAACCATCTCTAACTCTTCCAAGATGCAACTGGAGCGGTTCCGCTTAGTACCTCGTGGCAAGGCGATCGTGCTGCGGTTAGGTGTCGATCACCTCGACGCGACCGTGCCTGAATTCGGGATCCTGGCGCAGCATGGGCTGGAACAACAATCGTTTTTCTTGGTTATCGGCTCTCTGGCGCGGCACAAAAATTTAGCCATGCTGATCGAGGCGTTCGTAGCCGCCGATCTGCCAAACCTGAGCCTGGTCGTGGCGGGCGGCGGCAATCCCAAGGTGTTTAAAGGCGCCGGCCTGCGAGAGGCACCGAACATTCGCTTCCTAGGACGGGTGACCGACGCGGAATTGAAGGCGCTCTATGCTGCAGCCTATGCCTTTGCCTGCCCCTCGCTATCCGAAGGTTTTGGCCTGACGCCACTGGAGGCGATGCGGATGGGCTGTCCGGTCATGGCCACAACTGGCGGCGCGGTACCGGAGGTGTGCGGCGATGCCGCGCTCTATGCTGACCCGCGGGACGTTCAGGCCTGGTCCGAAACACTGCGCCGGATCGCCACCGATGGGCCGCTTCGGGCCGATCTGGCGCGTCGCGCCAGGGAGCGCGCGGCGCTGTTCACCTGGCAGGGAGCGGCGCAGCAGCTGCTGAATGCGCTGAGTGCTCCGGCGAACGGACGGCCGCATCCGCCGCGCAAGTAGCCGCGTCGACTTTCATCATATCCCGAGTTAGGTGAACATAATGGCCGACACATCGGAGATCGCGAGGGCGCTTGACGCGGGTGTCGAGCGCCGGCTTGACGGCGTACGCGGTACGCGCTCGATACCGCGCATCATCCACCAGACGTATTTCAGCAAGGATCTGCCCCCGCCCCTGCGCGCCAATGTGGACGCATTGTGCGCGCTTAATCCGGGCTGGGAACACCGCCTCTACGACGATGCCGACATCGAACGCTTTATCACAGACGAATATGGTCCGGCGATCCTTCGGCGTTATTTGGCCATCGCGCCTGGGTACGGCGCGGCGCGGGCGGACCTGTTTCGCTATCTTCTGATCTACCGGATGGGCGGGATCTATCTCGACGTGAAGAGCGGCGCCAATCAGCCGTTCGACACGGTGCTAGGTCCCGATGATGCGTTTGTCGTCGCGCAATGGCGCGACAGCGTCGACAAAGCGGATACGCTGTTCCATCCCGAGCTGCGCGAGGTCCCAGGCGGCGAGTTCCAGCAATGGCATGTCATCGCCGCGCCTGGCCATCCGTTTCTGCGCGCGGTGATCGAGCAGGTGCTGCATCTGATCGACAGCTACAATCCGTACCGGGTCGGCGTCGGGCGCCACGTCCTGCGCGTCACTGGGCCGATTCCCTATACCCTCGCGATCGCGCCGCTCCTTCCTCACCATCCGCACCGGCGCATACGTGACGAGAGTGCGATTGGGCTGCGCTATTCGGTGCTGGGCGGTCAGGCCCATGAGGGCCATTTCCGCGGTCATTACTCACGTCGTCGTACGCCCATTGTCGGCCGGGATCGCGGCCCGATCGCCAACGCGCCGCTACTTGCCTTTCTGGCTGCGCGCAGCCTCCTCAGGCGGGCGCTGAAGCGATTCGGGCGGGGCTGAGGCATGCGGGTAGCAGACAACGAAATCGTCAAGGCGCTGGACAAAGCGGCCCAGCGTGCAGCCTTGGAGATGCGCAGAGACGGGACGGACAGGGCTATCCCGCGGCGGCTTCACCAGATTTACCTAAGCGGCGAACCGCCCGCGCCCTTGCGCACTAACGTGGACGCGATACGCGCGCTCAACCCGGGCTGGGATCATTGCCTCTACAATGCAGCCGCAGCTGAACGCTTTATCGCGGACGAATATGGCCCGGCAGTTCTTCAGCGCTACCTTGCCATCGCGCCCGGATACGGCGCAGCGCGGGCGGACCTGTTCCGCTATCTCCTCATCTACCGGCTGGGCGGTGTCTATCTCGATGTGAAGAGCGGCGCCGATCAGCCGTTCGACGCGGTGCTGGGTCCAAATGACACGTTCATCGTGGCGCAATGGGATAATGCGCCGGACGGAACCCACTTCAACGCGGCGCTGCACCCGGAATTACGCGATGTACCAGGTGGCGAGTTCCAGCAATGGCACGTCATCGCCGCACCCGGCCATCCTTTTCTGCGGGCAGTGATTGAGCGGGTGCTGCACCTAATCGACAGCTACAATCCGTATCGGGTCGGCGTCGGCCTCAACGTCATCCGCGTTACCGGACCTATCCCCTATACCCTCGCGATCGCGCCGCTTCTTTCCCATCATTCGCATCGACGGATTGCGACCGAGCGCGCGATCGGGCTGCATTATTCGACATTGGGCAGTGACGACGCGCACAAGCGCCATTTCCGAGGTCATTACTCGCGTCGTCGTACGCCCATCGTCGGCCGGGATCGCGGCGCGATCACCAACGCGCCGCTGCTCGCTTTCCTGGTCGCACGCAGCCTCCTCAGACGGGCGCTAAAGCGCTTCAGCGCCAGCTGATTTGCTAGGGTTGTTGCGGTTGGGGAAACAACTTAGAGGGCGAACCCTGCGCCAGGCTGGAATCTTCGTTTATGTCCGATCCCATTACATCGAAATCGCCTACTGCGCCCGTCCTGTCCATGGTGATAGCGACACTGGGCCGGACGACTGAGCTAGACCGACTTTTCCAGTCACTGGAAGCGCAGACGCGACGCGATTTTGATGTGGTGGTGGTGGACCAGAACGATGATGATCGTCTTGGTACGCTGACGGCGCGCTGGTCCGAACGGCTGTCGCTGCGTCGTCTACGCACTCCAGGAGAACGGGGCCTCAGCGTTGCGCGCAACCGCGGCTGGCCAATAACAACGGGCACCGTTCTGCTCTTCCCTGACGATGATTGCTGGTATCCGCCGCACTTCGTCGCCGATGCGCTGGCGACAATGGAGCAGCACGGCGCCGACGTGCTGGCTGGCCGCGCTGCCACGCCGGAAGGGAGGAGCATCAATGGCCGCTATGAGCTCGCCGCGTGCCGGTCCACCCGCCATAATATTTGGACCACCGGGATCGAATGGGTGATGCTGTTCCGCCGCACAGTGCTGGAGACGGTAGGCGGCTACAGTGAGGATGTAGGGGTCGGTGCGGCAAGCCCATGGCAGGCGTGCGAAGGCGTGGACATCGTGTTGCGCGCCGATACAGCGGGTTTTAGCTGCTGGTTCGATCCAGCGCTGGCCGGCCATCACGAGGAAATTGTGACAACCGCCCCTGACCTGCGCGCTCGGCGCAAGGCGCGTGCTTATGGCCGCGGTATGGGCCACGTGCTGCGCCGCTTCGACTACAGCTCGGCCGCCAAGGCGAATTGGATCGCACGGCCTGGTGCGGGTGCAGTGGTGTCGCTCCTATCCGGCCGGCGAGCCAAGGCCGCCTATTACCTACAGGTGGCGTTGGGCCGACTAGAAGGGGTGACGGACCGGCTGATCGGCTGATCGCAGTGCCAAGGCCCCTTGGTCTTGCCGTTTGCTCGGCTATGCCGCCGGAACAAGGTTTGTCCGGAATGAGTATGGCCTCACAGCAGCTTGCAATATACCAATTCGGTTTCGCTGCAGCAGAACTAAGTTTCTCCGTGGCGACTTCTTCGAGGGGTGTGTTCTGATCGGTACTGCTGCCGCCGCCGATGCAAACCCGTCCAAGCGCTGCTACCGGGTTCGTTAAAGCGGAACGGCGTGCGTACCTGAAGGTGCGACACCCGGTTGCTAGTTGACCAGGATTACCGCGCCTGAGAAAGCTTAGACTTCAAGGGTACAAATAGACCGTGACTGATCATTCGCCCCGAGTGATTCCGCGCATCGTTCACCAACTCGCCATTGGTCAGGCCGTACCGCCGAGCCTCGCAGCAGTGCGCGAGGCGCTGATCGCCGCCAATCCTAGCTGGGATTTCCGGCTGTACGACGGTGAGGCGATAGAACGCTTTATTGCGGCCGAATACGGGCCAGACATGCTGACGCGCTACCGTCGCATACGCCCCGAATACGGTGTGGCTCGCGCCGATCTAGCGCGTTACCTTCTCGTTTTCCGGCTAGGCGGGCTATATCTTGATCTCAAAAGTACTACCGACCGCCCATTGGACGAGGTTGTACGGCCCGACGACAGCTATCTCTTGTCGCAATGGCGCAACCGTCGTGGCGAGGAGCATTTCACCTGGGGGCTCCATCGCGAGCTGGCCGACGTGCCGGGCGGAGCGCTGCAGCAATGGTTCGTCGCCTCGGCGCCGGAGCACCCCTTTCTACAAGCGGTAATCGACGAGGTCTGCCATCGTATTGACCGCTATGATCCTTGGCGCGACGGGGTGGGCGGGACCGGAGTGTTCCACCTGACTGGGCCTATCGCCTACACGCGCGCGATCTGGTCAGTGAAGCACAAACATCCGCACCGCCTGCTGGCGAACGAGCGAGAGGCGGGGTTGATCTATTCTACGGGCGCAGGGCTCTCGCATCGCGCACTCGCAGCGGGTCACTATGCGCATCGGTGCGATCCGCTGGTAGGTGCGGCTCCAACGGGGCTCCAGGGGGTCATGCTCGCCGTTAGGCAGAAATTACGTGATTGGGCAGCGGTGTGGTGGCTGCGTAGGCAACGCGTCACTGGCTGGCTGTAAATCCGGATAGACGCTGCCGCGTAACACACTTGTTCGGCAGCCTCCTTCTCAGACAGTTTATTACGGTATAGTTATGAGTGGCTTCTCAGATGCCGTCCGCGTGCGACCTATCAATGCAGGATCAAGGCGCGCGACATTAAAGTGAGTTTATAAATAAAATGGCGTGACCACGAAAAGGCCAGCTCGCAATGCTGGTCGATCAAAATGTCGCTAGGTGCGGGTGGGAGATGGCAGGTGGAACAAGGTGGGTGGGGCAATCGGAGAGGCGAGAGCCTCGCTTCGTGCTTGCATAGCCTCGGTGACAAATTCCGCAAACTCGCGCCTAAAACGCTCAACTGCGAAGCGCTGGACGTTTGCGCGGCATGCGGCCGGAGTAATCGCGTCTTCCTGCGCTTCCAGGTCCGCCACCGCGGCTGCAATCGCTTCAGGTGTTTGTTCGGAAAAGAACACGCCCGTTCGCTCCGATCCTGGCCGGCCACGGATCGTCTCTAGCGCACCGCCCTTGCCATACGCGATCACGGGCGTGCCGCACGCCTGCGCTTCCAACGGCGCGATGCCAAAGTCTTCCTCTGCCGCGAACAGGAACGCACGCGCGCGCTGCAGATAGTCGGTCACCACCGCGTCCGGCTGCTTGCCTAGTATCTGGACGTTGGGTCCAGCGACCGCCCGCACCGCGGACATTTCTGGCCCATCGCCGATGACCACCAGCTGCTTGTCAGGAAGGAGACGGAACGCCTCCACGATCAGAGGAATACGCTTGTAGGGCACCATACGCGACATGGTGACGTAGAAGTCCTCCTTGGTTTCGCGCAGGGTAAAGCGGTCGAGATCGACCGGGGGATAGATCACTGTGGAGGCTCGTCCATAGGCTTTACGAACGCGCCGCGCGATGAATCCAGAAATGGCAACAAAATGGTCAACGCCGTTCGCCGTGCGGCTGTCCCACTGGCGCATGTAGTGAAGGATCAATCGCGCGATCCACCCCTTCAGCCCGCTGGTTAATCCTGCTTCGGCCAGGTACTGGTGCTGGAGATCCCAAGCATAGCGGACCGGACTATAAGTATAAGCAACGTGGAGCTGGTCGGGACCGGTCACCACGCCCTTGGCGACCGATGCAGTCGAGCTGATCACAAGATCGTAGCCGGTTACGTCAAACTGCTCCACTGCCAGCGGCATCAGCGGCAGGTAGGACCGGTAATGCTTGCGCGCGCCCGGCAACCCCTGGACGAAGCTCGTCCTGATGCGATGCCCCTTGAGGAACCCGCGTTCCGCCTCTGGCAAGAAGTCCACGATGCAAAATAGGTCGGCTTGTGGATAGAGATCAAGGAATTGGTGCAGGCACGTCTCGGCCCCTCCCTTCAACGTCAGCCAGTCGTGGACGATAGCAACTTTCATGGAGCGCTTTTCCTTGTGGCTACGCGCCGGCTCGGTAACAGCGCGAGGAATTGATTGGTAGCTCCAACACGCAGCAGCAGCGCGGTACTGACGAAGAACGCTCCCCCAAGAACCGACAGGATGGCGATGTTGATCAGACTTCCGAATTCAAGAAACGGTTTCACTGTCCCAATCAGCGCCACCATGGCCAAGGTTAGCAGGGCCGGGCCGCGCAGATCCCATAGCTGCTCAAAGGGCGAATAGCCGGTGAAGCGGCCAGATACAGTCGCATTTACTGCAAAGGACAGGCACAGAAAGGCGGCCTGACTGACAGCTAGACCAATCACGCCGCCATAGATGCTAGCTAGACAGACGATCAGGATCCCGATCGCCTTCTTGATCATCTCAGTTTTCAGATAAAGTTCGGACCGCCCTCTGGCGAGCGTCATTTGGACGTTGACCGCGTTCATGGGGATCAGAAGACCGCCGATCGCGAGAATACGGAGAATGGGTGCGGCAGGCAGCCACTTGGGGCCGTAAAGTACGTCGATGATTAGGTCGGGCATTGCCACGAGTGCACCCATCAGCGGTAGGTTGCCCATCATAGCGACCCCCTGGGCCAGCTGCACTCCGCTACGCAGCTCCGCCGGGTCGGATTTGGTTGACAGTACGGGAAGGGTTACGCGCGTGATCACCAGCGTCAACACGTTGGCGGGCAATATCTGGAGGTTCTGCCCTCGGTTGAAGTAGCCTAGGTCCCGCGCGCCGTAGAGCTTACCTATCACCAGCGCGAAACCCTGCTGATAGGCGACCTCCAACAGGTTCGACAAAGACAGAAAGAATCCGAACCGGACCAGCGGTCGCGCAGCGGCGATCGATGTGCCGCGCAGCGGCCGCCAGCCACTCAGCAGCCACAGCAGCACAACGTTGATTACCGCGTGTGCCAACGCCTGCCAAGCGAAGGTCCAGATGCCGACGCCGTTTATTGCGAGCACCACGGCCAAAAGCCCGCTCAGCACGGAGGCTGTCAGCCCCGACTTGGCGAGAAGGTCAAATCGCAGGTGACGCTGCATCAGCGATCCCGGTACCGCGGCCATGGCGTTGATCGGAACAATGATGGCGCTGACGTAAAGGAGATGTTCCAGCACTGGATGACCGAACATTCGGGCCACGGATGGCGCCATAGCAGCGATCGCGCCGCCAAGCACGAACGCTGCTATGCCGTTGTACCAAAAAACTGCGGTTTCCTCGGCTCGACTGATCTCTGCCCGCTGTACGAGCGCCGAACAAAACCCACCATCAACGAGGACACTGGAAAGCGCGATGAACACGGCAGTCAGCGCATAAATGCCGAAATCGGTCGGAGACAGAATTCGCGCTAGGACGATTGAGACGCCGAACTGAACGCCGAAGCGTAATCCCGCGTCAAAGCCACTCCACAGCCCTGCGGATAGAATTTTAGCTCTGAAGGATGTCATGGATGATCACTTGTGTGCACGCCCGCGCGTTTGGCGGCAAAAGCGCTGCAACGCAACGGGGTGACAGTAGCCACCCGGTTTCTCATTAGAGCGGGATGTTAGCTTCCGGTGGGCTAAGCCTCACGAACCATCGAAATATCGGTTTCGAAATTTGCATCTTTTTCCGATGTGATCACCTCGCCTTATGCATCCACGTCAGCGTGTCGGCAAGATCGCGCGGGCGCCAGGCGGGCAGCGCCGCTTGCAGCCGCGTAGCATCGCCGCCCAGCACCGCCACGTCGTTCGCCCGCACAAAAGCAGGATTCACTTTAATCTCGGGGCGATAACCACTGAGCTCGGCCAGGATGTTGAGGATTTCGTCTATTGACCATAGTGTACCGGTCGCGATGTTAAGCGTGGCGGGTGGAGCTATTTCGACGGTCGCCAAGCCGGCATAAGCGTCGGCCACCGCGCGTACGTCGCCAAAGTCGCGTTTGACCCACAGGTTGCCCAATTCGATCACCTCTGCATGGTGCTGGAAGTGGCTGACGATCTTGGGGATCAGGTACTCCGTCCCTTGACCAATCCCTGTATAGTTGAACGGCCGAGTCGTGACGATCTCCAACTGGTCGCTCCAGCGTCGTGCGCCCCATTCCATCGCCAACTTGCTAATAGCATAATGATTAGCCGGGTTAGTCGGCGCATCTTCGGCGATCAGCCCCTCGGCACCGAAACCATATACCTGCGCGCTGCTAGCCAGCACGCAGCGCGCACCTGGTCGGTGTCGCGCGATCGCGTCAAGAAGATTAAAGGTGCCAAGCTGGTTGACTTTGTAGAAGGCTTCCCAATCCCGAGCATCAACGAAGGCCTTAGCGGCGAGATGGATTACGCGGTCGAAATCAGCCTCTGCCACAGCACGATCAACCGCAGCCGCGTCAGTGAGTTCGGCTTCTAGGGGGACACAGGTCGCACCAGCCTGTGTCAACGCTTCAGCGACGAAGCATCCGGTAAAACCGCTGGCACCGGTCAACGCGACACGCATTAGAACGACCAGCCAGCCTTGTTGCGCCGCATGTCGGCTTCCACCATCAGTTGGGCGAGTTCCTCTAACTGCACGATGGGTTCCCAGCCGAGATCTGCCTTGGCTTTGGCCGGATCACCAATCAGCAACTCCACCTCGGCCGGACGATAGAATTGCGGATTGACGCGCACGAGCAGCTTGCCGGTTTTGGCATCGGTGCCGGTCTCGTTCTCTTCGCTGCCGGACCAAACGATCTCGACGTCCACCTGCTTGAAGGCCAGCGTGACGAAATCGCGCACCGTCTCGGTCCGGTTAGTGGCAAGAACATAAGTGTCCGGCGTGTCGTGCTGCAGCATCAGCCGCATGCCCTCGACATAATCCTTGGCATAGCCCCAGTCGCGCTTGGCATCAAGATTGCCGAGCTCCAGCAACTCCGCCTTCCCGAGCGCGATCTTAGCGACCGTGTCGGTGATCTTGCGCGTCACGAACTCGCGACCGCGTAGCGGGCTTTCGTGGTTGAATAGGATGCCACTGGTGCCGAAGATGCCGAAGCTCTCACGATAGTTCACCGTCAACCAGTGAGCGTAAAGCTTGGCGACGCCATAGGGGCTGCGCGGGTAAAAGGGCGTGTCCTCCGTCTGCGGTATCGCTTGCACCTTCCCGAACATCTCCGACGTCGATGCTTGATAGAAGCGGATGTCACGATTGACCGTTCGGATCGCCTCCAAAAGATAGGCGGCACCAAGACCCGTGATCGCGCCCGTCGTAATAGGCTGGTCGAACGAGACGCCGACAAAACTCTGCGCGGCTAGGTTGTAGACTTCGGTCGCCTCCGACATTTCGATCAGGCGGATCGCCGAACCCATGTCAGTGAGATCGTATTCGACCAGCTTCAGGTTCGGGTGCTGGCTAATGCCGAGTTCGTCGATGCGCCAGAAATTGACCGAACTGGTACGACGATAGGTGCCATAGACCGTGTAGCCGCGGCCCAGCAGGTTCTCGGCGAGATAGGCGCCGTCCTGGCCGCTGATCCCGGTGACGATGGCGGTTTTGGTCACAAATTTCCCTCGCTTGGTGGTCGGTCGAATGATGATGGCGACTGACTCGAATCCGACTGTAGAGTTGGTTGCGCCACTTATCCAGATTGTCGTTGGAATCCGGCTCCTTGATTGCACATCAAACGTTCTTGGCCCTATGAGGCGATACGCTTTGCGCGAGAGGTGGAAAATGCGTTTTTTTGTTGCGGCATTGCTGGTGATGACAGCTGCGCCAGTGGTCCAGGCACAAAACACTCCTCCGAGACCGCGGCCGACTGAAACTACACCGCCGCCTGTCACAGAAGTCATCCCGGACGATCGCGCCAAGCCGTTGGCATCTTCGGATCAGACCGGCCGCATCGTTAGCAAGAACGAAGCATATAATCTCGGCCGCGCGGCAGAGGGCCGGCTTGGTGTACGGCTGGGTAATGACATGAGTTACCGGGTAACCGGCAACTAACGCAGCGGACCCGCAAAGCCGTGGCAGACGACGGCTGCTTCTGCCTCCTATCAGCCTAACGGCTACATGTCTAATTGTCGACAACTAGACATGTAGCAACCATTCTCTATCACCGACGCAGGCGTGTGCCGAGTTCTTGGCGGAGCAGCGCATCGCGCGGGCATTTCGCGCCCACCAACCGGGCGAACGCCTCAGCCCGAGCGTGGGTGTCGAGATTCCCCAACATCAGGCGCTGCGTGTCCTTAATCGCATAGAGCCGCCACCCGCGGGTCACCATGCAGTCTTCGATCGTCAGGGATCGTGCGGGCGCGCGATGGAGCACCGGCGCATTCGGTGGCGTCAACGCCCTCCCCTCGCCGCCATGGGTGCCGGTGGTGATCGTCCGGCAACGGCGCAGCTCGGCTGCCAGCTCCGCCGAGCTCGCTCCAGGCCGGTTGTAGAAACGCGTCGGCACCGCCTCCTGCGCGGTGGCGAGCAGCAGGACGAGCGGCAGCAACATGCGAGCCCTCCTTGGAACGCAAACCGGGGCGACGGCCTGCCCGCCGCCCCGATCCCCTTAAAAGCGCATCTTCACCCCCGCCCGATACGAGCGGTTGCGCACGTCGTCGCGGCCGACGGTCGCATCCGTCGCGACCGAGAATTCGAAGCGGTCGGCCGCATAGGCGAAGCCCGCCGAGATCTCGCCCCAGTTCTGGTCCTGGCCGGCCAGCTGGAACGGCGCGCGGATGCCGGTGCCGCCGGCGAGCCCCGCCTGGAACACGCCCGGCCGGTCTTCGAAATCATGGACGAAATAGGCCGAGACCACCGGCCGCAGCCCGGCCTGATCGGCGTCGAGATGCAGCCCTGCCCGCCCCTGGAGACTCAGGAACTTGTCCTCGTCGAGGAACAGCGCAGGCCCGGTGCCGGTCTCGGCGATATCCGTGAAGTCGATCCGGCTCGCGCGGATCGCCACCCGCGGCGCGATGCGCAGCATCTCGCTGCCGAACGCATAGCTCGCGCCCACTTCGGTCGACAGCGCCAGCGCATTGTCCTTGCCGCGCAGGGAGTAGGCGGTGCCGACAAGGCTACCCGAACGCTGCGTCTCCGATTGGAAGACGCCCGCGCTGAACTGCGTGTCGAGCGCCGGGCCCAGGTCGCCGCCGAGCCGGCCATAGAGCGTGCCCTGGATCAGCGCGCCTTCGGTCAGGCGGCCGGCGCGGCGCTCGCCATCGATGTCCGAATAGGACAGGCCGAAGCCCAGCACGCCCGTGTCGCTCACCTGCGCCTCGACGCCGCCGGCGATGTAGAAGCCGTCGAAGGGGTCGCGCGTGCCGCCGACGACCGAGTTGGGCATCGCCCGGCTCGATCCTTCCAGATAGCCCCCCGCCAGATAGGCGGAGACGGTGCTGGGCAGCATTCCGTCGCGGACATAGGCGGTAGGCGTGTCGCTGACGGTGTCGGCCTGGCCCGGCATGACAATCGCATTGGCCGCGAACTCGAGCGGCTTGCCGATCATCGCGACCTGACCGCCGGCAAAGCTGCCCGGGCGCATGGCGGCGGTCCGCTCGCGATAGAAGCGCGCCATATTGTCCATCGCGACCGTGCCGATCGCGCGGCGGGTCGTCTCGGTGGTCGGGGCCAGATCCTCCAGCCCGGCGCGGATCGCGCCGACGCTCGCCAGGTCGAGCACGCCATAGGTGTCGGCAAGCGCATCATAGGCCGAGCGGTTGCCGTCGAGCAGTCGCGCATAGGCGGTCTGCACCGGCGTTCCCGCCACCACGCTGGCATAGGGCCGCGCGGCGATCGTCGCCTGCACCTGGTCCGCGCCATAGCGGAGTTCGGGATACAGGATCGCGCTGAACGACGTGGCGGCATCGAAGCTGCCGGTGATGCCGTCCGACGCGGTCAGCACCGTGTAGCTGCTGCCATAGCGCGGCAGCTGGCCAAGGGCACGCAGCGTCAGCGTACCGCCCAGCTCCGCCTGCTCGACGGCGAGCCGGTCCGAGCTGCCGCTGGCGCCGATGTCGATCAACAGCGTGCTGCCCGCTGCCAGCGTCGCGGTACCCGCCACCGTCAGCGTGCCGATCGCGCCGGCACTGCCCGGCGCCACCGTGCCGCCGGCTTCGGCGACCAGCGAAGCGAGCGTGCCGTTGCCGCCCAGGGTACCGCCGCTCGCGACCGTCAGCGCCGACCGCGTGAGGCTGCCGTCGACGGTCAGCAGGCCCTGCTCGGCCCGGGTCGGCCCGCTGTAGCGGTTGGTGCCGGCCAGGATCAGCTCGCCGCCGCCGCGCTTGGTGAGGCCGCCGATGTCGCCCGAAAAGCCTTCCAGCACGTCGTCCGAATAGCGGTCGCGCGCGTCGTCGATGTCGTTGGACCACAGGTCCACCGTGCCGGTGGCGACCGCCACTTCGCGCGTCGCGCGCAGCGCGGTCGGCCCGCGCAGCGCGGTGCCCATCTGCGGCGCGCCCCAGCCCGAAGTCAGGTCCACGCCCGGCGTGTCGAGGTCGCGCGAGCTCGACACCAGAATGTCGGAGATCAGCGCGGTGTTGTATTCCGGAAAAGCCTGCATCAGCAGCGCGGCGAAGCCCGAGACGTTGGGCGCAGCCATCGACGTGCCCGTCAGCACCTCATAACCGGGGCCGGGATAGGTGACGAAACGATCGAGCTCGGCCGTGATCAACGCGTCCGCCTGCGTCAGCACCGCCGCCGCGACGTCGGTGCCGAACAGATCCGCATTCGAAACCAGGATGTTGGCAAGCGTCGAGGTATAGCCGTCCGGATCGCCACCGACGAAGCGGGCGCCATAGGCGAGCGAAATCCCCACCGCCTGCTGCGCAAGCAGGCGGGCCTCGGCTGCCTTGTCGAACTCGCGACCCGCAAGCTCCGCCTCATACTGGCGATCGAGATAGCCGTTGAGCGCATCGATCCAGGCGTTGGTGGCGGCATTCTGCAGCTGCGCGACGGTCCGTGCGGCATAGATGCCCGGATAGGCCGCCGGCGTGTAGGTCGCGCGGATCGCGTCGGTATCGACAATAGAGGTGTTCGCGCTGGAGATGATGTCGCTGCCCGGCCCAGAGACGCACCAGGTCGCTGTGCGGCCGCACAGGCTGGTGCTGTCGGCCGCGGTGCCGTCGTCCAGGTAGTTGGCGACCGACAGCCAGTTGCCGCGCAGCCGCGGGTCGTTAAGCGGGCTCACCGCATCGATGCTGGCGTGGACGCCATATCCGTTGCCGGCGGAGAAGACGACGAGAACGTCGTTGTCGAGCACCGGCTTGTAGTAATCGCCCAGATCCTCGGCGAACTCGGCGCGCACGTCGGCCAGCGACGCGTCGAAGGGCAGCGAGGTGCCCGAGCCCCAGCTGTTGTTGATGATCCGCACCTTGCCGGTGCTCGCCAGGTCGATGATGTTCTGCTGCGCGGTGGCGACGTTATCGCCATCGAGGATCTGGTCCTTCCACCACAGGAAGTCGCCGGCGGCGAAGTTGGTGGTCGCCGCCAGGATGCTGGCGCCATAGGCGTTGCCGAAGCTCAGCTCGCCCTCGACGCGCGAACCCGCGGCGGTGCCGGCGACATGGGTGCCGTGGATCTCCCACGGGCGGCGCGGATTGACGCGACCGTTGTTGCCATATTCAGGCGGCACCCCGGTATCGAGGCCGCTGATCTTGCCTTCGCCGCCGAACACCGGGTGCTCGAACAGGACGCCGGCGTCGTTGATGCCGATCGTCTGCCCCGCGCCGGTCACGCCCATCACATAGGCATATTCCAGCCCCAGATAGCTCTTGCTGTAGTCGACCGTGAACTGCGCATCCTGGCGCCAGCTTTCGAGGGCGGCTTCATAGTCGGCGGTACGCGCGCCGTCGGCCATGTAATAGCCGCCGGTGGGCGGCGGCGGGGCCGCCTCCTGCGCCGCGGCGGGCAGTCCGATCAGGCAGGTGGTGCACAGGGCCAGGGCGGACAAGCCGAGGCGCCGGGACGTACGACGGGAAACAACGGCCATTCAGATACCCCCTGTTGCATGGCGCTTGTTCTCGCGCCCGAAACGGGAGCCTATTCGTAAGCCCGGAAGCTTGTCCACGCGCAAGCGTCATGGGGCTCAGACGAACGAAAATTGCGTCTTTTCCGCCACATGTCTTCGCCATACACATCCATACATGCATACGTGTCGACAAGTATGCACGGTTGCGCAAAGACGTTCGCGACATCGGAAGGGTGGGCAGATCAACATTCGCCTCGGACCGTCACAACGGTTCGCGTGTTGCAGACTATGCTAAACTGCACCGATGGTATGATCCAGTGGAGGCCGGCATGGCGACCGTGCGAAAGACCATCACCCTGACCGAGCAGCAGAATGCGTGGATCGCCGCCTAGGTCGACGCCGGCAGCTACACCAACGACAGCGAGGCGACCCGTGACCTGATCCGGCACGAGCAGGAGCGCGGTCTCCTTTGATGACCTCAAGGAAACAGGATCGCGGCATATTCCTGTGCGCCGTGCAGAACATGCACGATGACGACCCGCTCACTCTCGATCCGATAAAAGATCAGGTAGCTCTCATGAAGGCAGCGACGGACGCCGGCTGCTTCGTAGCGCTCGACGAGCGGGAAGCGGCGCGGCATTTCAGCGAGACTGAAACAACGCTCGCGCAACTCACGCACGAAACGGACTGCACGCGCCGGATGGTCGAGAGCGATGCGGTCGCCGATCTCCTCGATGTCTCGCGCGGCTTCGTCCGTGAGATGAACGATCACCCGGCGCGGTCTGCCGCCGCACGGTATTTTGCCTCCAGTCGGTCAAACACCGCGTCGGCGGGTTCTGCCCGGCCTTCCTCCGCGTCCGACAGGCCACGCGCGATCGAGAGATCGAGCGCGGCAAGCCGAGCCTCTCGATCCTGGATCAGGCGAACGCCCTCGCGGAGCACTTCGCTTTTGGAATTGTAGCGGCCGATCTCAACCAGCCTGGCAACGAACCCTTCGAGCTGCTGCCCTAAATCGGCGCTGATCATCGTCTGTCTCCCAATGCGCATAATAGGGCTTTATCAACAGTTGATAAAGCCCTCCACGCTGGAACGCGATGTGGGGAGGTGATCTCCAACGCCCGGTCAGTCCCCCAGCGGGCTTTCGCCATGCTTCCTGAGCACGTCGTTGAACGCCTCGGCCATCAACGCCTGGAGGCTGCGACCCTGGCGGCGGGCGAGCATGTGCATGGCCAGCGACATTTCGGGGCTGAAGAAGCCGGCGATCTGCTTGCGGCCCTCGCGGCTTGCCGGGCGTGGCGTTGTAGCCCTGCCCTGCTCGGTTTCCGCCAGGGTGGGCTGAGGCGCAGCGGCGGCAGGTGCTGCTGCCGGTGCGGCAGCCCCGCGCAGATTGGCAAAACTGGGCTTGCGGCTCATGCGGCGACCTTCTTCTTGAAACGGGGTGTAGGCATGTCGAGTTGTCGACACGTCCACTTGTAAAGTTCGCGCACCTCCTCGGCCGCCTTGCCGGCGGGCTCCAGCTCCATGACGGTGCGGCCTTCGGCGCTGGCATGGCGATAGGCGGCGCGATCGGGAAGCAGGATCGGGCACGGCGGCGTGCCGAAGCTCTCCACCAGCTCGCCGGCCTCCTGGTAGATGCGCGGCGCGTTCGGAGGCCCGGCGGTGAAGACCACGAACGCGGGCTTGCGCAGCAGCTGGACGAGCTTGGCCGTGGTCTGGATCGCGGACAGGTCAAAGGCGCTCGGCCGGCACGGGATCAGCACCAGGTCGGCGATCTCGACGGCGGCGCGCGCGGCGCTGTCGGCGTGCGGCGGGGTGTCGATCACGACCACCTCGGCCCCCTGCCCTTGCGCCTGCGCGACCTTGGCGGCGAGCCTGGGCGGTGGGCTGTCGATCACCTCGGGCGGCGCGTCCTGGCGCCACGCCGCCCATTGGCTGGCGGTCGCCTGGGGATCGGTGTCGATAATGAGCGAGACGCGGCCCGCATCCTGAGCGGCGGCGGCCAGGTGCAGCGACAGGGTGGTTTTCCCCGCGCCCCCCTTCTGGCTGATGATGGCAATCGTCGGCATGACGACTATCCTACATGTCTACAAATCGACAGTCCAACACGAAACGTCGTGGTTCCGCATGCGTACCAGGCGCGGTTGGTCCTGCCCTGCCCGCTTGCTCCCGCCGGGGAGCATTGCGACGGCGTAGCCGGCGCTTCGGCAGTAGGACTAGTGAAGGAGTTGCGATCGGGTGGAATGCGTTCGGCATGGGGTCGTCAGGCCAGACGCCGGCGACCGGCTAGGTCGGCGACTTTCATTCCTTTCAAATTAGACTGGATGAGCGGTTCCGAATGGTTTTGAGACTCACGCTCCTGACCATCGATGCGAGCGCCGAGCTTCGCGAGCACCTTGCCGAGCGCGCCGCCGACCGTGACCTCCGCCAGCTCGCGACACGTCAGCTGCGCACGCATCGCTGCCTGCTCCTCGGCACGGACCGCTGCCTGGTGCACGACATCGTCCGGCAAGGGTGCCGGGCGCAGCCAGCGCGGCAGATGCGCCAGCAGCCGCTGGGGCAGGGTAGGGCGATAGGCGTTGGAGGTCTGCTCGTAGCGCGGACCGGGCCCGTCGCCTTCGACCCGCTGGAAACGGCGCTGGCGAACCAGGAAGCCGGCGTTCTCCAGAATGTGCAGCGCACGCGCGACGGTGGCGCGGCCGAGCGCGGTGGCGGCGGCGAGATGATCGTAGCTGGGGTAGACGCGGCCGCGGTTCAGCCGGGCGAGCGTCAGCAGTTCCTCGTACACGCGCACTGCGCCCGCGGTCATGCCGGCGATCGCGCGCTCGGCCGCGGACAGGGTGCGCCCTTCAACCCGCACCGCGCGCTTGAGCCGGCGGCCCGCATCGAGCGCGGCACGTGCCATGCGCAGCAGCCGGTCGGTCTCGCCCTTGGCCGGCACCGTGAAGAAATGCTCCTCGAAACTTCCCGCCTCGACGCTGTCGCGCAGCACCGGCGCGCCGGTGCGGTGCGGCGCGCCCGAACGCGCGGGTTTCCGGCGCGCGGTGCCGCCGCCGAACCCGCCGAGCGCCAGCGCCGTCGCTTCCCCAAGGGTAAACGCTGTCATCTTCCATCCCCTCGATGGGGCTGGGACCGAGACAAAAAGAGGGCGTGGCGCGAAACGCGCATCCTTGAACCGGAGTTCGAACAGGCGTATCTGGAGGAGGTATTGCTGACCTCGGGTCGACGTTTGGCGACGTCGCTCCATCAAACCTGGGATGCCCGGCCTCGTGCCGGGCGTTTCTTTATGGGGTCACAGCCGCTTCCCGATCCTGTAGCCGGCACCAGCGCCGACCCAGTCCGATTTTCGCAGCAAAGTCGCTGCGTCGGAAGGGTTTACGGTTCGTGCTTTCGAGTAGGAAAGCACAAAAAAGTTCGTGCTTTCGGATAGGAAATGCCCGGTGGATTCGTGCTTTCGAGTAGGAAATCGACCGCAAATTCGTGCTTTCGAGTAGGAAATCAGGCGATCGATTCGACTGCTTCTGGCGTCGATTCGGGTGATTCGGTCGATTCGCCACCAAGCTCGGGCAGACGCGGGGTGATGACGACGCGCAGCGGGTTGGACTTGCGGCCGCGCCGGCCGGGCTCGGCGGTTGCAACGGTCTCGACCAGCTCGAGCTGATAGTCGGGGATCCCGTCGGCCGCGGCGATCTGCTTGAGCGCGTTGCGGAAGTTCGCCAGCGGGTTTTGATAGCCGATCTGGAGGCGGAAGGTGGCGAGATCGACCTCCATGCCCTCACTGTCGCAGGTCGAGCGCGCCACTTCGTAGATCCGCCGCTCGATCGGCCCGAGCTGGAAATAGGCGTGCGCATAGTTGAGCACCTGCCGATCGCGCAGGATTGCGCGAAACAGCCAGTCGCACAGCCGGACCTTGACCGCCTTCAGCCGCCGTTCGCCGGTCCGTGTCTTGGAATAATGCAGCCTCGCTTCCGACAGCCAGGAGAAGAAACCTTCCTCGCCTTCGCCGCCGGCTTCGATATTGGTCTTGATCTGAGTGCCCTGCAGTCGTTCCAGCGCCTCGGACAGCCGGCCATAGGAACGTGCCGAATGGTTGCTGCCGGTGACGCTGAACAGGTCGTGCGCGGTGAAGACGAAATCCTGCGCGACTTCTTCGCCGGCTTCGATCTTCGCCGCCATCAGGCTGGCGATGTAGAGGACGATTTCCTTGTCATAGATGGTCGCGACCCCGCTGGCGCTGGGCCGTACCTCGATCGAGACGCTTTCGGTATTGTAGGCCAGCGGCTTCATCCACGCGTTCTTGGCCAGTGCGAAGAAGGGGAACGCCATCAGCGACCGCTCGCCGCGGATTTCGCCCTGCAGCGGGCTGTCGAGCAGGAATAGCTCGCCCTGTGGCACCTGCTTGGCTTTGGGCTGGGGCTGGGGCTTGGCCTTGGGCTGGGGCTTGCCGCCCTTGGCGCGTAGGGAGGAGGGCGTCTTAGTCATGGCCTATTTCTACTCGAAAGCACGAATCTGCACAGCCCGGCGGGAAGGTGGCGAAGGGGAAAACGGCATCCGGAGCAGAACATTCGTGCTTTCGAGTATGAATTCCCATCCTGCCACAGTCTGCTCCGACTGAGGGGCGAAGACATGTCGACAAGCCGACATGTCCAGGCTCGCACCCGCGATCGCGTCAGAAGGCGTTGCGATGGAGGAGAACGCGGACCGTCAGCAGGATGATCTTCAGGTCGCGCCAGATCGACCAGTCCTCGAGATATTCGAGATCGGCCTGCAGCCGGTTCGTCAGGTCTGCCTCAAGGAGGGTCGCCCCGCGATAGCCACGGATCTGAGCCAAGCCAGTCACGCCAGGCTTGGCGGCGTGGCGGTGCCAGTAGCGGCCGTCGACCTCCCAGAAGAGCTTTTCGGCCGCCCGGGAGCCCAGCGCGTGCGGGCGCGGGCCGACGATGCTCATGTCGCCGATCAGCACGTTGAACAGCTGCGGGATCTCGTCGAGGCTGGTGCGGCGCAGGATACGGCCGACGCGGGTGATGCGGTCGTCGTCGCGCGAGGCAGAGCGATGGCCAGCGCCATCGCTCTGCTCGACGCGCATGCTGCGGAACTTCCAGATCCGGAACATCGCGTTGCCGCGGCCGATGCGCACCTGCTTGAACAGCACGGGGCCGGGGGAATCCCATTTGATCAACAACGCGATGATGCAAAGGAAGGGCGCGAGCAGGAGGATGCCCAACCCCGACACCACCACGTCAAAGCCGCGTTTGATGAAGCGGTCGAACAGCCCCAGCGGCCCTGCCGACACAATAACCGTAGGCGCCAAGCCCTCGGCCGACACGCCCAGCGGGGTTAGCGCATGGAGTTCGGGCACATAGATCTCGCCCTGGACGCTGGTGCCCTTGAGCGCGTGGGCCCAAGCGGCGCGATGCTCGGGGGCACACGCCACCACGACGCGATCGGCGCTGGCGACGATCTGGGCAAGCCGGTCGTACATCACCGGATCATGCTGTTCCGGGTCGAGGCTGTCGTCGATCGTCATGACGACCGAGAAATCCCCCGGGGGCAGGGGGGCACGGCCGTCGTGCAGCAGCATCACGCTGAACGGGTTGCCGCCGATCAGCGCCGCCAGATGGCGCACCAGCAGATAGCGCGCGGAGACGAGCAGCCCCAAGGTGGTGGCGGTGCCGGCGATCAGCACGCCGCGGGAGAAGGTCTGGCTGGTCTTGAGGCAATAGGCGATCAGGATCACCGCGCAGACGGACAGGAACAGCGCCTTGGCGCCCTTGGCCGCGGCGAGCAGCGGGCTCTGCAGATGATCCGCGGCATAAGCATGGTTGTAGAAGGCAGTGAACGCATACACCGGCAGCAGCGCCGCCAGGATGACGAGCCCTGTCTGGGTCTCAAGCCCGCGTAGATAGGCGGACAGCGCGAAGCCGGTAATCACGGAGAGCAAGTCTGCCACGATGACGCTGCAGCACGCTCGGATACGGAGGGTCGCAGCCTTGGGCTGCCATTTCGCTATGCGTGGCACGATCGGCTTGGTCACTTCAAATAAAAGACCATCCTTAGGCGAATCAAATGCCTTTGCCACGTTCGTGCTCGCTCTCAGTTTTGCTGCACTGCAGCTACCACCTCCACCAAGCAACCAACACCGCCTTCATGCCCCATAATGGGACCAACCGCCCCCAGCAGGCGACGCGCCGCGACACGGCCTCCGCTCCAGACCCTTGTAGTTGATGTGCGCACTGGCATCCTTGGATGCTTACAGATTTGGATAGCTTCAGAATTCACCGATGTGCGTGCGCTTCGCGCGCGGACCCGCCGGTGCAGATGCTCTACTTAGTTAAGGTTGCGGTCGCCCACTGTCATCGGCCGCAACCGCACGCCCAGGCTGATGACCAACGGCCAGAACAGCGTGTTGGCAAGGTCGCCGAGCGTGTCTTCCCAGCGCATACCATAGAGCAGATAATCCATCAGCTCGTTGGCTCCCTCGGCAATTACCACTGCTGCTAAGGGGATGAAGGTTCCCAAGGAGCGTCCGCTCACAAGCCGGACTACCAGCAGCACTGCCAGCCCCGCATGAATGTGGAGAATGGTGTCGGGCAGGCCCGTGCCGTCGCCGATCCAGTCGATCCAGGCATGGTAGCGCGCAGGCAAGCTCATGCTCCCCTCAGACGCGACCGGTCGCCGAAAGGCAAGAAGCAATCAACATGCTCGGTGTCGACATGTCTGCACGCATACAGTCCGACGCTGATGCATTCCTGTCCAGATCCGCGCGGGACCGCTAGCGCCGCTTGCAGTTCCTCTCCGCGGCTGCAAGGTGAAGCGCCTCATCAGGAGCCGTTATGCCCGAGATTGCTACCACGCCCTTTGCGGACCAGAAGCCCGGCACGTCCGGCCTGCGCAAGAAGGTGGGGGTGTTCCAGCAGCCGCATTATGCCGAGAACTTCATCCAATCGGTGTTCGACGCGATCGAAGCGCCAGCAGGCGCGACGCTGGTTGTCGGCGGCGATGGGCGATTCCACAACGGGACCGTGATTCAGACAGCGATCCGCATGGCGGCGGCCAACGGCTTTGGCCGGGTGGTGGTGGGCCAGGGCGGCATCCTGTCGACGCCGGCCGCCTCCAACCTGATCCGCCAGCGCCACGCTTTCGGCGGGCTGATCCTGTCGGCCAGCCACAATCCCGGCGGGCCGGACGGCGACTTCGGCATCAAGTATAATGTCGGAAACGGCGGCCCGGCGCCCGAGAAGATCACCGACGCCATCTTTGCGCGGACATGCGAGATCGAGCGCTATCGCATCGTCGAGGCGGCGGACGTCGACCTCGCGGCGTTGGGCGAGCAGCGCGTCGGCGAGCTCGTCGTCGAGGTGGTAGACCCGGTCGCCGACTATGCCGCACTGATGGAGCAGTTGTTCGATTTCGCCGCGATCCGCGCGATGATCGCCAGCGGCTTCCGGCTGAGCTTCGATGCGATGCACGCGGTCACTGGCCCCTATGCGCACGAGATCCTGGAGAACCGTCTGGGTGCCGCCAAGGGAACGGTGGTCAACGGCATTCCCCAGGAGAACTTCGGCGGCCATCACCCGGACCCCAATCTGGTCCATGCCCGCGACCTCTATGAGCGGATGATGGCGGCGGATGCGCCCGACTTCGGTGCGGCATCCGACGGCGACGGCGACCGCAACCTCATCATCGGGCGCGGCATCTTTGTGACGCCATCGGATTCGCTCGCGGCGCTGGCGGCCGATGCGCATCTGGCACCGGGCTATGTCGGCGGGCTCAAAGGCATCGCGCGCTCAATGCCGACCAGCCAGGCGGCCGACCGGGTCGCGGCCAAGCTCGGCATTCCGCTGCACGAGACGCCAACGGGGTGGAAGTTCTTCGGCAATTTGCTCGATGCCGGCATGGCGACGATCTGCGGCGAGGAAAGTGCGGGCACCGGCTCCGACCATGTCCGCGAGAAGGACGGGCTGTGGGCGGTGCTGCTGTGGCTCAACATCCTGGCGGTGCGCAAGATTCCGGTCGCCGAGCTGATGGCCGAGCATTGGCGGACCTATGGCCGCACCTATTACGCGCGCCATGATTATGAGGGGATCGCCACCAAGGGTGCCGACGCGCTGATGGCTGGGTTGCGCGAGCGGCTTGCGACCTTGCCGGGCGAGACGGTCGGCGACCTCACGGTCGAGGCGGCGGACGACTTTGCCTACACGGGGACCGGTGAGAGGATGGTCGAAAACGTACGCTAAGCGTCCCGGCTTTGCTGGTGGAGGCGCAGCGGCCTGAACCGCTCGCGAGGTTTGTCGATCTCGCCCCAGAGATAGTCGCCGGTG
>NZ_JAKRNR010000033.1:0-31099 GCF_022346685.1 Sphingomonas sp. ACRSK
ACGCGGACGCCCCCATGCCCCCATCCTCCCCCGTTTGGTTCATCACCGGCTGTTCCACCGGCTTCGGTCGTGAACTCGCAACCCGCGTGCTCGAGCGCGGTTGGCGAGCGGTGGTGACGGCGCGCAACCGCGACAGCGTGGCCGACCTGGTCGAAGGCCGCGAGGATCGCGCACTGGCCTTGGCGCTGGACGTGACGGATCAGGCCCAGATCACCAGGGCAGTGGCAGCCGCCGAGGACAAGTTCGGGCGCATCGACGTGCTCGTGAACAACGCCGGCTATGGCTATCAGAGCAGCATCGAGGAGGGCGAAGAGGCGGAGATCCGCGCCCAGTTCGACGCCAACGTCTTTGGGCTGTTCGCCCTCACCCGCGCCGTGCTGCCGATCCTGCGCGCGCAGCGCAGCGGCCGCATCCTCAACATCACCTCGGTCGCGGGGCTGATCGGCTTTCCCGCCTCGGGCTATTATGCCGCGTCCAAGCATGCGGTCGAAGGTTGGTCGGATACGCTGCGAGCCGAGGTCGCACCGCTCGGCATCCACGTGACCTGCATCGAGCCAGGGCCGTTCCGTACCGACTGGGCCGGCCGCTCGCTGCGCCAGACGCCCAGCCGCATCGCCGACTATGCCGAGACTGCCGGCAAGCGGATGGACGATACCCGCGGGGTGAGCGGCACCGAGGCCGGCGACCCGGCGCGCGCCGCCGACGCGATGATCGCCCTTTCGGAGCAGCCCGACCCGCCGCGCCATCTGGTGCTCGGCCGCTTCGGCCATGACGCCGTGGTCGCGCGGCTCAAGGAGCGGCTCGCCGAGATCGAACGCTATCGCGCCATCAGCCTCGCCACCGACTTTCCCGACGCCTGACGGAGTTCGCATGACCACCCCAGCCCTTTTCAAGCCGGCGACCCTGGGTTCGCTGAAGATGGATAACCGCATCGTCATTGCGCCGATGTGCCAATATTCCGCCGTCGATGGCTGCATGACCGACTGGCACCAGATCCACCTGGGGCAGCTGGCGCTGTCCGGCGCCGGGCTGCTGACGATCGAGGCGACTGCTGTCGTCCCGGAGGGGCGCATCACCTATGCCGACGTCGGCCTGTGGGACGATGCGACCGAGGCGGCGATGGCGCGCACGCTGGAGAGCATCCGCCGTCACTCGTCGATGCCGATCGCGATCCAGCTCGCCCACGCCGGTCGCAAGGCATCGACCGAGGTTCCGTGGAAGGGCGGCGCGCAGCTGCCGCCGGACGATGCGAATGGCTGGCAGACCGTCTCCGCCTCGGCCCTCCCGTTCGAGGCGCATGAGAATGCGCCGACCGCGCTCGATCGCGCCGGCATGGACCGGGTGCGCGACGCTTTTGCCGATGCGGCGCGGCGCGCCGACCGGCTGGGGATCGACGCGATCCAGATCCACGCGGCGCACGGCTATCTGCTGCACCAGTTCCTGTCGCCGCTCTCCAACCAGCGCACCGACGACTACGGCGGCAGCCTGGAGAACCGCATGCGGTTCCCGCTCGAGGTCTATGACGCGGTGCGCGCCGCCTTCCCGGCGGACAAGCCGGTGACGGTGCGGGTGTCCGGCACCGACTGGGTCGAGGGCGGCTGGGACGCGGAGCAGACGATCGCCTTTGCCAAGGCGCTGGAAGCGCGCGGCTGCGGGCTGATCCATGTGTCGAGCGGCGGCCTCGATCCGCGCCAGCAGATCCCGGTGGGTCCGAACTATCAGGTGCCGCTCGCCCGGGCGGTGAAACAGGCGACGGGTCTCCAGGTCGTGGCGGTCGGGCTGATCACCGATTTCGAACAGGCCGAGGCGATCGTGGGCACCGGCGACGCGGACTTCGTCGGCCTTGCCCGCACCATCCTCTACGATCCGCGCTGGCCGTGGCATGCAGCCGCGCACCTGGGGGCGCGGGTGCGTGCCCCCAACCAGTATCTCCGCTCGCAGCCGCGCCAATACCGCGCGCTGTTCGATTTCCAGGAAAGCGCGGAGTCATGATCGTGGAGAGCAACCCGCCCGCCGCGCCGCAGGCACTGGCGAACAGCCCCCAGCGCGCGGCCGTGTTCGTGAAGCTGGGCCGGCGCCGGGGATTGCGTGCGACGGTGGAGGTGACGCCGGCCGGGTTGCTCGCGATCGGCGGCCTGGTCTCCTCGATCCTCCTGTCGACGGCGGTGCTGGTTCGCAGCGCCGCCGCGGCAAAGCTCCGGGCGGAGGGCGGTCGGGAACAAGGGCGAGAGCAAAGGCGCGCGCCGGAGGCACCCGCCCCCTAGACAGGCGCGGCATGATCTGAGACCTTTTGGTGACCATTCGGAGACCAAAGTGCCTCAGACCCGCCTCCCCCGATCGATCTTCCTCGCCACCGCAGCCGCCGCGCTGCTTCCGGCTGCCGCATCGGCTGCGCCCCAGGGGACCCTTCCTGTGGTTTTCCCGCAGCCGGTTTCGATGCGCCTGACGGGCGCAGCGCTGGAGCTTGGCAAGCGAGCGACGATCGTGGGGGCGGATACGGCGGATGCGGAAACCCTGACGCTGGTTCGCAGCGCACTGGCCGCTGCCGGGGTGGAGAAGGTCGGAACCGCCCGCGCCCTCCCGGCGAAGTCGGACGGCACCATCGTGGTGATCGGCACCACGCGTTCGGCTCCCGTCCGCACCGCCGTTTCGCGCCTTGGCGGCACGCTGCCGGATCAGCGCGAGGGCTATGCCTTGCTGAGCGGTGCGCACGGGGACGGCGCGCTGGTCGTGCTCGCCGGACAGGACGCGGACGGCCTCTACTATGCGGCGCAGACGCTGCGACAGCTGACCGCGCGTGGGACCATGCCGGCGGTGTCCATCGCCGACCGTCCCGCAATGGCGATCCGAGGCACGATCGAGGGCTTCTATGGCGCGCCCTGGTCGATGGAGGACCGCGCCCGGCACCTCGACTTCCTGGGCAGCGTGAAGGCGAACACGTACGTCTACAGTCCCAAGGACGACCCCTTCGCGCGCGACAAGTGGCGGGATGCTTATCCACAGGCGACGCTCGACGCGCTGAAGACGCTGATCGATCAGGCGCGGCGCCACCACGTCCGCTTCACCTATGCGATCTCGCCGGGTCCCTCGATCTGCTACTCGCGGCCGTCCGACGTGCAGGCGCTCCAGCGCAAGTTCGAGGTGTTCCGCTCCATGGGCGTGCGATCCTTCTACATCGCCTTCGACGACATCGAATATACCAAGTGGAACTGCGACGAGGATCGCGCGGCGCTGGGCGAGCCGGGGCAGCGTGCGGCGGGCCTGGCGCAGGCGAACCTGTCGAACACCATCTACCGCTGGCTGAAGACCAAGGACGGCGACCAGGCCGAACTGATGATCGTGCCCACGGAATATTTCAACACGACCGAATCGCCCTACAAGGCGGCGCTGCGGGAGGTCGATCCGGCCGTGTTCGTGCAATGGACGGGCACCGACGTGGTGCCGCCGGCGATCTCCATCGGTGACGCCAAGGCGGCAACCAAGGCGTTCGGCCGCAAGACGCTGCTGTGGGACAATTATCCGGTCAACGACTATGGCGAGTCCACCGGCCGTCTGCTGATGGCACCCTATGCGCGGCGCGAGGCGGGGCTTTCGGGCGAGTTGAGCGGGATCCTGGCCAACCCGATGAACCAGGAGGCGCCGAGCCGCGTCGCGGTGTTCGGCAGCGCCGCGTTCGCGTGGAACGACCGGGGCTATGATGCGGATCGGGCCTGGAAGGCGGCGGCACGGATGCTGGCGTCGGGCGATGCCGCCACCACCGAGGCGCTGATGGTGTTCTTCGACGCGCAGCACCTGGCCCCCACCTTCGGCAGCCAGCCCTGGCAGCCCTCCGCGCCTCGCCTGAAGGCGACGCTGGACGAAGTGACCGATGCGATCGCCAGCGGGGATGCGCCTGCACGTGAGGCGGCTCTGGAGCGGTTGAAGGCGACGGCGGACGCACTTGCCACCGCCTCCGACACGATCCGGGCCGGGGTGGCGGACCAAGGGTTCGTCGCGCAGAGCCAGCCCTGGCTCGATGCGCTGCAGCTGTGGGGACGTTCGCTCCAGGCGACCGCGAGCGGGCTTGCGGCCGCGAACCAGGGCAGCCCGCGCGCGGCGGGCTTCTTCGCCCAGGCACGGGCGCTCGCCGCCCAGGCAGAGAAGTTGCAGACGATCCCCGGCACCACGCGCCCGCAGGGAGCGATCAAGGTCGCGGACGGCGTGCTCGACCGATTCGTGGCCGAGGCGCCCTCGCTGATCTACGTGCCGGGTTCGGCGGCGGCTGGCGACTAAAGGCCCGTCGCCGCCTCTCCTCCGACCAGGGCCGGCGTCTTCCACAAGGCGCCGGGCTTGGGCAGCAGGAAGTGGCTGAACGGCAGCACCGCCGCCCCGACCGCAGGCGCGTCCTCGGAAAGGGCGGCGCGCGCGACCGGCGCGATGGCCGGAAGCACGTCGGCCTGATCCTCCATCAGGGCGTTCACCCGGCTTGCCAGCTGCTCCACCAGGGCGGTCGGGAGCCGCCCTCCTACCAGCACGGTCGCCGGATTGATGAGGCAGCAGATCGCCGCCATCGGCGTGCACAGCCGCCGTGCCGCCGCCTCGATCCACGCGTCGACACAGGCCTGCACCTCGGGCGCGCGCTCGGTGCGATGCATGATGTCCGCCAGGCTGAAGCCGGCGGCCTCCAGATGCCGCGATAAGCCTGACAGGGAGACCAGGGTCTGCACCGTCTCCCGTCCGCCGTTCCCGTCCGGGGCCAGCATGAAGCCGAGTTCGCCACTGCGCCCGTTGGCGCCGCGGACATAGGCCCCATCCACCACGAAGCCCCCGCCGAGTCCCGACGAAAGCAGCACGTAGAAGAAGCTGTTGTACTTCTGGCCAAGGCCCAGCTGCATCTCTCCGCTCGCCGCAGCCGCTGCGTCATTCTCGACAAAGACCGGGAGGTCGAACGGCTCTGTAAACAGCGAGGCCATGTCGATGCCGTTCCAGGCGGCATATTCCGGAGGGCGCCCCGGTAGCGCAACCAACTCCAGGTCGTCGGGCACGGCGACGCCGATGCCGACCAGCTTCGACGAGGGCACGTCCGCCGATTGCAGCATCCGCTGGATGGAGCGGACGTAGAGGGAGCGGACGTGATCGGGAAGCGCGAACGCGACCTCCTCCGACACCCGGGCGAGGATCCGTCCGGAGAAGTCGACCAGCACGATAGTGATATGATCCCGGTCGATGTTGATGCCGATCGAGTAACAGGCATCGCGCCGGACGACGAGCTTCGTCGGCGGCTGCCCGCGCCCGCCACGCCGCTGCCCCGCTTCCTCGATCAGGCCATCCTGCAGCAGGCGCCGCGTGATGTTGGCGATGGCTGGCGGCGTAAGCCCGGTAATCCCTGCGAGGTCCACGCGCGTCAGCGACCCGCCGACGCGGATCGCGTGCAGCGTCACCCGCTGGTTGTGGTCGGCAGCCCGTTCCAGGTTGGTCCCGGACAAACGGGCACCAGGCGAGTTCTCCATCATGCGAACGGATCCTCTTTCCGGCCGGTAGTTTGGACCCAATGCCGACACCGAACCGCCCCTGGACGCATCTGCCTCTCCTGCTCGCCGGTCTGCCGGCTGTGATCGATAACATGGCATTAATGCCGCACCCGGCGCGGGATACAACCTTTCAGAAGACAAAGGCTTGGGACAGCTTCATTGTCGCCGCCGGCGTGACTCGTTGAGTTACGATATTTGATGTACTAATTCGCTCGACAGCGTAGGCGCCGTGGCACGTCGCGGGGAACGACGGCAGCAAAGGGGAGAGATCAACCATGTTTCGGCTGACCCTGATGGCGGCAGCGCGCCAACCATCTCATCCCATAATGACACAGCAAGGGAACGCCGACGCATGATGACCGACACGCCCACCGCCCCGGCGCTTCCGCTGGTGGGGATCGAGCTTGGCGGCACCAAGTGCATCTGCACGATCGCCCATGGGCCGGATGCGATCCTGGATCAGCGTACGGTGCCGACGACGGTTCCGACGGAGACGCTGCCGGCGATCCTCGCCATCCTGGCCGAGTGGCACGGGACGCACGGGTTCCGCGCCATCGGCATCGCATCGTTCGGCCCGATCGACATCAATCCGCTCTCGCCGACCTATGGTCAGGTGCTGGCGACGAACAAGACCGGTTGGCCGGGCGCCGATGTGCTGGGCACCTTGTCCGCCCCCTTCGGCGTTCCGGTCGCGTTCGACACGGACGTCAACGGCGCCGCGCTTGCAGAGATCCGCTGGGGCTGCGCCCAGGGCCTCGACGACTTCGCCTATGTGACGGTGGGAACCGGGGTCGGGGTCGGGCTGGTCGTGCATGGCCGCCCCACGCGCGGCATCAGCCACAGTGAGATCGGCCATCTGCGCGTGCCGCGGCTGCCGTCCGACACGCTGAAAAGCGTCTGCCGCTATCATCCGGACTGCATCGAGGGGCTCGCCTCCGGCACCGCGCTGGTCGCCCGGCTGGGTGGACGGCCCGTGGCCGAGGTCGCGAGCGACGACCCGGTGTGGGAGCCGATCGTCTCCGCGCTGGCGCTGATGTGCCACGACCTCGTCTGCACGACGGGGCCGTTGCGCATCGCGATCGGCGGCGGCGTGCTTTCCGGACAGCCGCACCTCCACGCCCGCATCGAGGCCGCGCTGCTGGAGAGCCTGGGCGGCTATATGCAGCTTCCATCCGACAGGCCGTACATCGTGGCACCCGCACTGGGCGCGCTGGCCGGTCCGCTGGGGGCGATCGCAGTGGCGGCGACTGCCGGCTGACGCGGCGGCGCCCGCCCCCTCCCAAAGTGCGTCGGTCGGGCTATAGGGCGGCCTTCGCACCCAGCCGGAGAATTCTGCCGTGACCGACCGCTTCGATATCCTGATCGTCGGGGCAGGACACGGAGGGGCACAGGCCGCGATCGCGCTGCGCCAGCGCAAGTTCGCGGGCACCGTCGCCATCGTCGGCGAGGAGCCGGAACTGCCCTATGAGCGGCCCCCGCTTTCGAAGGAATATCTCGCCGGCGAAAAGCCGTTCGAGCGGCTGCTGATCCGCCCGCCCGCCTTCTGGGAAGAACGCGCGGTGACGATGCGCACCGGGCGGCGCGTGACGGCGGTCGATCCGGCTGCGCGCAGCGTCGCGTGCGACGATGGCACGACGATCCACTATGGCACGCTCATCTGGGCGGCGGGCGGCCATGCGCGGTCGCTGAGCTGCACCGGGCATGGCTTGGCCGGCGTGCACTCGGTGCGCAGCCGTGCGGACGTGGACCGGCTGATCCACGAACTGCCGACGACCGCGAAGGTGGTGGTGATCGGCGGCGGCTATATCGGGTTGGAGGCGGCGGCGGTGCTGTCGAAGCTGGGCAAGCAGGTGACGGTGCTGGAGGCGCAGGAGCGGGTCCTCGCGCGCGTCGCGGGGGAGCCGCTGTCGCGCTTCTACGAGGCGGAACATCGCGCTCATGGCGTGGACGTCCGGCTGGGCGTGCGTGTCGCCTGCATCGAGGAACGAGACGGGCGGGCGGCCGGCGTGCGACTGGCGGACGGAGAAATACTGCCGGCGGAGATGGTGATCGTCGGCATCGGCATCGTCCCCGCGGTGGATCCGCTGCTGGCGGCCGGCGCGGAGGGCGGCAATGGCGTGGCCGTCGACGCGCACTGCCGCACCTCGCTGCCCCATGTTTATGCGATCGGCGACTGTGCCCTTCACGCCAACGCCTTTGCCGACGGGCTGCCCATCCGGCTGGAGTCCGTGCAGAACGCGAACGACATGGCGACCACCGCGGTGCGCGCGATCCTCGACGACCCCGCGCCCTATCACGCGGTTCCGTGGTTCTGGTCGAACCAGTATGACCTGAAGCTGCAGACGGTTGGGCTGTCGGCCGGTCATGATGCGGTGGTCGTGCGCGGGGAACCGGCGTCGCGCAGCTTCTCGCTGGTCTATTTGCGCGAAGGCCGAGTGGTGGCGCTGGACTGCGTGAACGCGACGCGGGACTATGTGCAGGGCCGTGCGCTGGTGGTGGCCGGAACGATCGCGGACCCCGCGGCCCTGGCCGACACGGGCACGCCGCTCAAGGCGCTGGCACAGGGCTGACGCTTTCGGCCAGATACGCAAAAGCCCTGCCGGGCTGATGCCTGGCAGGGCTTTCGATGGCGCGCCCGGAACGATTCGAACGTCCGACCCTCAGATTCGTAGTCTGATGCTCTATCCAGCTGAGCTACGGGCGCCCGGTGGAGGTGGCCTAATAGGCGCGGCTTCTGGGGGACGCAAGCCCGTTGCGCAGTTTTTCTGCACGACCTAGACCCGCGTCATGCGCAGCCCCGTCCTTCCGCTCGTCGTCCTTCTCCTCGCCTCCGGTTGCGCCAAGGAACGCGGCGAATTCCCTTCGCTGCTGCCCCGCGCGATCGAGCAGCGCAGCGATGTCGAGCCGGAGCGTCCGGTGCCGGTCGCGACCGCCGATCCCGCGCTGGACGCACAGATCGCCAAGTTGACTTCCGCGGTCGATGCGGCAGACACCGCCTTCCGCAAGGCAGCCGATCGTGCCGCGCAGCTGGCGCGTGCCGCAAGGGGCTCCGCACAGGGCAGCGAGCGCTGGCTCGACGCGCAGACGGCGCTGGCGGAAGTGGACGTCGCCCGCAGCGAGATCCAGCAGCCGATCGCGGAACTGGAGCGGCTGGCGATCGATCGCGCCGCTGCGGGCGAGCCCGCCTACCCTGCTCTGGATGCAGCGCTGCAGAGCGGCCGCGCGCGTGCCGATGCGCAGGTGCAGCGGGTCCGCACGATCGAGGCGCTGCTCGCCTGATCCAGGCTAGTCGTCGTCGATCGTGACGCCGCGCAGCACCGGCACGATCGACGCATAGTCGTCAGTCCAGGGCGCAAGGCCTGGCTCGCGGCGGAGGTCACGCCATCCGGCATCCGAGCGCACGAGGCGGCCGAAGCTCTTGCCGCGGCCGAGCACGATCCACTCCGACGCGGTCGCCTCCTGCCCTGCCTCGTCGTCCGTCGGGAAATAGTCGAAGGCAGCGGCCTTCCAGCCGGTGCCAGCGACGGTCGCGGCAACCACCTGCTCCATCGCGAGGTAGCGATTGGAGGTGTGCAGCAACAGCAGCCCATCGGGTGCGAGCACGCGGGCATAGGTCTCGAACGCCTCGCGCGTCATGAGGTGCAGCGGCACCGCGTCGGAGGTGAAGGCGTCGAGCACCAGCAGGTCGAGGTCGCTGCTCCGCTCGTCGGCGAGCGAGAGCCGCGCGTCGCCGAGCTTGATGTCGGCGCCGGGCAGGCAGCGGTTGAGGAAGCTGAAGCGGCGCGGATCGCTGGCGATACGCACCACCGCCGGGTCGATCTCATAGAAGCGCCAGCGCTGTCCCGGTCGCGCGTAGCAGGCGAGGGTGCCGGTCCCGAGGCCGACGACGCCCACGCGGGCATCGCTTCCGAACAGCGCCGGGAGCGCGCGCATCGCTTGCCCCACGCCTGAGCCGGGGACGTAATAGGTCGTCGGCTGGCGCAGCCGCGCCTCGCTGCCGAGCAACTGGACGCCGTGGAGGGTCGTGCCGTGGGCGAGATCACGCGCCTCGGGCCGTTCGGTGATGGTGTAGACGCCGAAGTAGCTCCGCGTGCGAGCGCCCGGAACCGCCGAGAGCCGCAGCGCGTCATAGACGCCGAACAGGAACAGCGCGCCGGCCAGCACGCCAGCGAATATCGGTCGCACCCCGATCGCGAACAGCCCGAGTAGGGCGAGCGCCACGAACACGACCCCCTGGCGAGCTCCGCCCGACAAGCCGGCTTGATGGTCGAGGCCGAGCCAGACGGCGAACGCGGTCACAGCCAGCATTGCGGCAGCGATGATCCGCCGCCGGGCACGCCCTTTCCCCCAAAGCTGCGCGGTGATCGGCAACAGGAAGTGCTGGGGCACCAGCACGCCGGCCGCCAGGATCAGCAGCGGGAACTCATAGGTCCAGTCGAACAGCACGGGTGCGACCAGCCCGGCGAACACGCCGCCGAGCGCGCCGCCCACGGACATGGCGAGATAGAAGCCGGTGAGCCGTTCTGGCGCAGGCCGGTTCTCGTACATGCAGCTGTGGAGGGCGACCGACACCACGAACAGCAGCAGCAGCGCCACGGCGGCGTTGGCCGCCGCGTTTCCGTGGTGGCCGGCGATCACCATGGTGCCGAACACCAGCACCGCCACGGGTGCGTAGCGCGTGAGGAAATTGGCGAGGCCACGCCGCGCAGCGAAGGCGACGGTGAAGCTCAGGAGGTAGAGGCCGAGCGGCAGCACCCAGAGCAGCGGCACCGCGACGATGTCCGTGGTGAGGTAACTCGACGTCTCGATCATCAGCCCCGAGGGCACGAACGCGAGCGCGATCCACCACCACAAGCGGGCGCGTGTGGGCGCCGGGCTGGTCAGCGGCGCACGGTGGGCGGCCGGACCGCTGCGGGGCAGCAGCAGCGCGCAGGCGAGCACCAGCAGGACCAGGAAGAGGTAGCCACCCGTCCAGAACCAGCTCTGACCGGCCAGTGCCAGCATGGGCTCGACCAGCAGCGGATAGGCGAGCAACCCGGCGAAGCTGCCCACGTTAGAGGCGGCGTAGAGCGCATAGGGGTCCCGCCCGCCGGTTGCAGTCGAATACCAGCGCTGCATCAGCGGAGCCTGGGCCGAAACCGCGAAGAACAGCGGGCCGATCGAGGCGCCGAGCAGCCACGGCACCCACAGCCCCGGCTCCGCGCCAGCCGGCAGGCGCATCGCCGACAGGCCGATCGGAAGCCACAGGGCAGCGACCGCCAACACCGAAAGATGCGTCAGCGCCTGCGTACGGGGCCGGCGATGCGCCAGCCAATGCGCGTAGGCATAGCCGCCGAGCAGCAGCGCCTGGTAGACCAGCATCGCCGAGTTCCAGACGGCGGGAGCGCCGCCCAGCCGCGGCAACGCCATGCGCGCGACCATCGGCTGGACCAGGAACAGCAGGAACGAACCGGTCAGGATCGTCAGCGCGAAGAGCGCGCGCGCAGGCCCGGGCCGCGGAAACGCCGGCTGGGTCACCGCCGTCCCCTCCGCAACAGGTCCATGCCGGTCACGGGGCTTCGGGTACGCAGACGCACGCGGTTCAGATCACGCGCCGAGCAGGCGGGCGGCGTGCGCCGCATGATAGGTTAGGACGCCGGTGCAGCCCGCGCGCTTGAACGCCATCAGCGTTTCCAGCACCAGCGCGTCGCGGTCCCCCGCGCCGACCGCGGCAGCCGCCTCGATCATCGCGTATTCTCCCGAGACTTGATACGCGAAAACAGGCACTTCGAAGCTGCTCTTCACCCGGACGATGATGTCGAGGTACGGCAGCCCCGGCTTCACCATGACGCTGTCGGCGCCTTCGGAAAGATCCAGCGAAACCTCCCGCAGCGCCTCTTCGGCGTTGGCGGGGTCCATCTGGTAGGTCTTCTTGTCACCCTTCAGCAGCCCGCGCGAGCCGACCGCATCGCGGAACGGCCCGTAGAAGCCGCTGGCGTATTTGGCGGCATAGGCCATGATCTGGACGTTGTGGTGGCCATCCCCCTCGAGCGCTTCGCGGATCAGGCCGATCCGGCCGTCCATCATGTCGGAGGGCGCGATGATGTCCGCCCCGGCGCGTGCCTGCGCCAGTGCCTGGCGGACCAGCTGTTCCGCGGTCGCATCGTTCATCACATAGCCGCGATCGTCCACCAGGCCGTCATGGCCATGAGTCGTATAGGGGTCGAGCGCGACGTCGGTCAGCAGCCCGACTTCGGGCACCGCATCCTTGATGGTCGCGATGGCGCGGCACATCAGGTTGTTCGCGTTGTAGGATTCCTCGCCCAGATCGGTGCGCAAATGGGAGGGCGTGTTCGGGAACAGCGCAAGGCAGGGGATGCCGAGGTCCCGCGCTTCCCGAGCCCGCTCGACGAGGCCGGCCATCGACCAGCGCGACACGCCGGGCAATGCGGCGATCGGCTCCTCCCCTTCCCCTTCCGTGATGAACAGCGGCCAGATCAGGTCGGCAGGCGTCAGCACCGTTTCGGCATGCAGCCGGCGACTCCAGTCGGCGGCGCGGGTACGACGAAGGCGAAGGGCGGGATACGCGGCGATAGACATGCCCCGCTGTGTGGGCCAAGCTCCGGCGGTGCGCAAGCGCAGGCCACGCAACCCCGCGTGCATCCGGCGGCCCCTTTGCGCGTTGAGGGTGCATGGACAAGATCCGCTCGGCCGCACTGGTCGTCAATACGCAGTCCCGCACCGGGCAGGATCAATTCGACCAGGCATGTGCCGCCCTGTCCGGCCTGCCCTTCGAAGTGGCGCCGCATCCGGTGGAGGATCCCAAGCGGCTGCACGAGACAGTAGACCGGGCGATGGCCCGCAAGCCGGACCTGCTGATCCTGGGCGGCGGCGACGGCACGATCAGCAGCCTGGTGGACCATCTGGTGGGCACGGACACGATCCTGGGCGTGCTGCCGCTCGGCACGGCCAACAGCTTCGCCCGTACCCTGGGCATCCCGTTGGAGATCGAAGGCGCGGTGGAGGTGCTGCGAAACGGCACGCCGCGCCGGATCGACCTGGGAATGATCGACGGCGATTATTTCGCCAATTGCGCTGCGATCGGCATTTCGCCCCAGATTGCCAGCACCATCCCCCACAAGCTCAAGCGCTGGTTCGGTCGCGCCGGCTATCTCGCCTGGGCGACGCTGCAATTCGTCCGCTTCCGCCCGTTCGAACTGGTGATCGGCGAAGGTGCAGACGCCAAGCGGCTGTCGGCGACGGAGGTCCGCATCTCCAACGGCCGGTTCCACGGCGGCGTCGAACTGATCGAGGAGGCACGGCTCGACAGCGGGGAGATCATCGTCCAGGCGGTGGCGCGAAACGGGCGCCGCGGGCTGCTCCGCAACTGGGGCGCGACCGTGCTGGGACTCGACTCGCGCCGCGACGACACGGTCACCTTCCACGCCCGCGAACTGCGGATCGCGACGCATCCGCCCTTGCCGATCTCGATCGACGGCGAGGTGCTGGCGAAGACGCCGGTGACCGCCCGAATCGCCGCCGGCGTGATCCGGGTGATGGGGCCCCCTCAGCCTAGGCGGGCCTCCCAGAAGTCGCAGCGGTAGCGTCTGGCGAAGTCGGTGTCCGTGCGGTCCCCTTCCGGGGAGAACACGCGTACGACCGGCTCCGCCTGCGTGAACTGCGGCCAGTCGGGTAGTGCCTCGCCCCGTGCGAGCGCGCCCCAGAGATCGCGCATCCGCCGCGCAAGCCGGGCCTGTGCAGGGGTGAAGCGCGCGGGATTGGCGAGTACCCAGCGGGTGCCGAACACATAGGCGATCTCGCCTGCATGATAGGCGCGCATCGCCATCGGCGCCCAGGGATGCGGGATGGCGAACGGCGCCTCGACGTCGTCGAACCGATAGCCATAGACGGGCGCACGGCCGGCAAGCAGCCGTCGCATGCGATCCGCCGGATGCGCAAAACGTGCGTCGGTAATCAGGGAAGCGAAGGCAAGCTGCGCCTCGCTGCGAGTCTCGGCCGGATAGCGGGCGAGCACGGCATCGGCGTCCCTGCCCCAGTCCGCGCGCACGCGCGCCTCGAAATCCGCGCGACTGAGGATGCCGAGGCCGAACACCCGCCCCTCGTCACTGTTGGTGCCGACGATCACCGGCACCGGCCGGTAGCGCCCCTCCGCGAAGGCGCGCGCAGGCTCCTCGGGGATCACCGCGTCGCCCCAGACCGGCCCCCAGCTCCCCGGGCCGAGGATGCCGCGCCGAACGGGCGCTGCGCGCGCGATGTCGGCGGCAGGCAGCGCCCGCAGCCGATCGAGCGCATAGCGGCCGCCGGCGTCGAGCCGCTCTGCGAAAACCTCGCCATCCGCCTGGGCCTCTGCGGCTGCCACGGTGGAGAGCGGGTCCACCGCCACGCCGCTTTGCAGGATAGCGCGGTGGAACAGCCCCACCGCTCCCGGGGAAAGCATCTGGTAGGAGGTGCTCCAGGCGCCGGCGGACTCGGCGAACAGCGTCACCTCCCCCGGGTTTCCCCCGAAGGCGGCGACGTTGTCGCGAACCCAGCGAAGGGCCGCCTGCTGATCGAGCAGTCCGAAGTTGCCCGACCCGCCGTCCGGCTGCTCGGCAGCAAGTGCGGGATGCGCGAGAAAGCCGAAGGCGCCCATCCGGTAATTGGGCGCGACCACCACCACCTGCTGCTCCGTCGCAAGCAAGCTCGGGTCGTAATTGTCTGCGGCGCCGAGCGAAAAGGCGCCCCCGTGAAGGAACACCATCACCGGCCACCCCCCGATCGGGGCTGTTCCCGGCGGTGTATAGACGTTCAGATACAGGCAGTCCTCGCTCCCTGCGACGGGCGCGAACCGGCCCTGGCCGACGCTCTGGACCGCAGGCGAGCCGGTGTGGGTTGCATCCCGCTCACCCTGCCACGGCTCGACGGGCCGCGGTGCACGCCAGCGAAGCGCGCCCACCGGCGGCGCCGCATAGGGAATGCCGAGGAACGCCCGGCCGTGCGCCGCCGCGACGCCCGACAGGAGACCGGACGCGATCCGAACGGTTTCCCGCCTCGCATCGGGCGCCTGGACGAGGTGCGACACCCGCCCGGGATAGACCAACTCGCCCTGGAGCAACGGCAGCAGACGCTTCCATTTCATCGCGCAAAGCTGGGTCATCGACGAAAGCCCCGCAAGGGGGCGAACTGCGGATGTGGCAGAGCGCCCGACCGGAGGATGCCGCATCGGCACCATCGCTCACTTGACGGATCGCTTCACCGTGGACGATACCGCTAACAGGGGACGGAGAGGACATGACAGAAACTCAGCACTCGATTCTCGGCGCGCTGCCGGCTGACTGGCGCAGCGCCACCTTGCTCGGCCGCATCGATCGCGGCGCCGGCCCCTCCCCCGTGCTGATCAAGGACGGCATCGTCCAGGACATGGCGCGCGTGGCTCCGACCGTCTCCGCACTGGTCGCACAGGGTGTGACGGATGCGACCGGCGGCGAGGCGATCGGCGACCTGGAGACGCTGGGCCTCTCACCCGATGCCGACGCGGCCGTGCGGCTGCTGAGCCCCATCGACCTGCAGTGCGTGAAGGCCGCGGGCGTGACCTTTGCGGTTTCCGCGCTGGAGCGGGTGATCGAAGAAGGGGCGCGGGGCGATCATGAGCGCGCCGCCGAAGTTCGCACGCGCCTAGAAAGTGCGCTGGGCGGCAGCATCCGCTCGGTGGTGCCCGGTTCTGCCGACGCTGCGGCGCTGAAGGATGCGCTGATCGCCGACGGCCTCTGGTCGCAGTATCTGGAGGTCGCGATCGGCCCGGATGCCGAGATCTTCACCAAGGCGCCGGTGCTTTCCACCGTCGGCTGGGGCGCCGAGGTCGGCGTCCGTTCCGATTCGACCTGGAACAACCCGGAGCCCGAGGTTGTGCTGCTGGCCGACGCGAACGGCCGTGCCGTCGGCGCGACGCTGGGCAACGACGTCAACCTGCGCGATTTCGAGGGCCGCTCCGCCCTGCTGCTCGGCAAGGCCAAGGACAACAATGCGTCCTGCTCGCTCGGGCCGTTCATCCGGCTGTTCGACGGCGGCTTCGGCATCGACGACGTGCGTGCGGCCGAAGTGACGCTGCGGATCGAGGGCACCGACGGCTACACGCTCGACGGCTACAGCACGATGCGCGAGATCAGCCGCGACCCCGAGACGCTGCTCGCCCAGGCGATGAGCGAGCATCAGTATCCCGATGGCCTGGTGCTGTTCCTGGGGACGCTGTTCGCGCCCACCCAGGACCGCGATGCGCCGGGCCGGGGCTTCACCCACAAGGTGGGCGACCAGGTGACGATAGCGAGCGCCCGGCTGGGCACGCTGGTGAACACGGTCACCACCTCCAAGGCGGCAGCGCCGTGGAGCCAGGGCATCGGTGCCCTGATGCAGAACCTGGCGCAGCGCGGCCTGCTCGCCCGCTGAGCGCCGCCAGAACATCAGTTGAGAAGGATTTCCGTGTTGCAGCAAACGAGTACGGCCGAACGGCGGGCGATCTACCCGAGCCTGAAGAACAAGCGGGTGATCGTCACCGGCGGCGGCTCGGGGATCGGCGAAGGGCTGACCGAAGCGTTCGTGGCCCAGGGTGCACGCGTCGCCTTCGTCGATATCGCCCAAGAAGCGAGCCAGCAGCTGGTCGCGCGCCTTTCGCAGGACGCGGAGCATGCCCCGCGCTTCTTCAGCTGCGACCTGACCGACATCGCGGCGCTGCGCGCCTGCTTTGCGGAGATGGAAGCCGAGCTCGGCGGCGTCGACATCCTGATCAACAATGCCGGCAATGACGATCGTCATACGGTGGAGCAGGTCACCCCGGAATATTGGGACGAGCGGCTGGCGGTGAACCTGCGCCACCAGTTCTTCGCCGCGCAGGCGGTGGCCCCGGCGATGAAGCAGAACGGCGGCGGCGTGATCCTGAACTTCGGTTCGATCAGCTGGCACCTCGCGCTGCCCGAACTGGTGCTCTACCAGACCTCAAAGGCGGCGATCGAAGGGCTGACCCGCAGCCTGGCCCGCGACCTGGGTCGTGAGAACATCCGCGTGAACACCATCGTTCCCGGCAACGTCCAGACGCCCCGGCAGGAACGCTGGTACACGCCCGAAGGCGAGGCCGAGATCATTGCGGGCCAATGCCTGAACGGCCGCATCCAGCCCGCGGACGTGGCAGCCCTGGTGCTGTTCCTGGCGTCTGACGACGCCCGGATGTGCACGGGACATGACTATTTCATCGACGCGGGCTGGCGCTGAGGCGTCATCAAGCGGATCGTGCGCAAGGGGTCTGGATGCGGAGCGTCCAGGCCCCTTTTGCTATCGCTCGGCGCGAACCACGACTCGCGGCCGCTTGCGCGGCGAGGCATCGGACTGGCGTCGGATCAGGGTGTAGTCGAGGACGAGGCGGCGGGCCGGCTCGTCGTTCCCGGCGCGGCGCGCACGGATCCGTTCCGCAAGCAGGTCCACCGCAGCCCGCGACATATCGGCGATCGGCTGGTGGATCGTGGTGAGCTCCGGCCAAATCGTCGTCGCGAGCGCGCTGTCGTCGAACCCGCAGACGGTCAGGTCACCCGGCACGTCCAGCCCGCGGCGGTGTGCCACGGCGACGGTGGCTGCGGCCATGTCGTCGTTACTCGCGAAGATCGCCGTCGGCCGGGGCTGCAGGTCGAGCAGGGTCTCGGCCGCATCGAGGCCGGACCGATAGGTGAAGAGCGCCGCCACCTCGAGTGCCGTATCGTGCGGGATGCCCGCTTCCGCCAGCGCGGTGCGATACCCCTCCCGCCGCAGGGCGCTCGCGGTCTGGTTCGGATTGCCGATGATGAAGCCGATGCGGGCATGGCCGAGCGACAGCAGGTGCCGCGTCATCGCATGGGCGGCGGCGCGGTCGTCGATGGAGACCGCAGTGGCGTCCTCCGGTGGCTTTCCGGTCGCCACGACCACGGTCGGAACGCCCTCTTCCGCCAGATAGTCCAGCACCGCGCGCGAATCGCACAGCGGAGGGGGGAGGATGATGCCGTCGATGCCAGCGACGAGCCGCTGCACGACGCGGCGCTCGTCGCCGTCGCCTTCGCATTTCTCCACCACCAGCTGGATGTCGCTGCGCCCGGCCTGGTCGAGGCTCCCCACCAGGAACTCGCTGAGATAGGCCGCGCTGGGATTGCTGTAGAGCAACGCCATCCGAAGCTGCGCGGCCCCTGCCAGGCTGCGCGCCGCCCGGTTGGGCGCATAGTTCAGCTCGGAGATCGCCTGAACCACCGTCTCCCGGGTGGAGTCCCGGACACTTCCTTCGCCGTTGATGACGCGCGATACCGTCATGGTGGAAACCCCGGCGCGCGCCGCGACGTCCGAAATCGTCGGCGCGCCGCTCTGGCGAGCGCTCCGCGCCCTGGGTTTCCTGTTGCTCTCTGGCATGTTGCAGCTGATGAAGCATCTGCGGCAGCCGCCGCCAAGCCCAGAAAGGGCCGCGAACGCAAAGATTTTCAGATGGCGCGCTTTAAGTCCACATAGCGGGATAAGGTGCGCCGGTGTGCCGAAGACGGCAACAGGGAGGGAGAGGTAGATGAACAGGGTCTCGACGCTGCGTGGACTGCTCGCCGGTGCGGCGATCTTCGCGACTCCGGTGGTGGCACAGCAAGCGAACCAGCCCGCTCCCGGGCCGCAGGCGAGCACCGCCCACCCGGATCGCTGGCCCGCCGCCAAGAGCCCCGACCTCGTCGATCCGGCCACCGAAGCGTTCGTCACCCGCCTGATGGCTTCCATGTCGCTGGAGGAGAAGGTGGGCCAGATGATCCAGGCCGATACCAGCGCGATCACGCCGGAGGACCTGCGCCGCTACCCGCTGGGGAGCATTCTGGCCGGCGGCAGCTCGCCGCCGCTGGGAGCCCCCGATCGCTCGCCGGCAGCGCCGTGGGTCGCGACCAGCCAGGCGTTCAACAAGGTCGCGCTGGAGAAGCGCCCCGGCCATGTGCCGATCCCGCTGATGTTCGGCATCGACGCGGTGCACGGCAACAACAATGTCGTGGGCGCGACGATCTTCCCCCACAACAGCGCGCTGGGCGCGATGCGCGATCCTGACCTGATCCGGAGGATCGGCGCGGCGACGGCGGCCGAGACGGCAGCCGCGGGCTTCGACTGGGCGTTCGGGCCGACGCTGGCGGTGCCGCAGGACGATCGCTGGGGCCGTGCGTTCGAAGGCTATTCGGAGGATCCTGCGCTGGTCCGCTCCTATGCCGGGGCGATGATCGAGGGGTTGCAGGGGCGCGGGAAGGCGACGGGCGGCGGCAAGGGGCCGATCCAGCAGGGCCATGTCTCCGCGAGCGTGAAGCACTTCCTGGGAGACGGCGGCACCAAGGACGGCATCGACCAGGGCGACACGCAGGTGGACGAGGCGACGCTGATCCGGATCCACAACGCCGGCTATCCGGCGGCTGTGAACGCCGGCACGATGACGGTGATGGCATCGTTCAGCAGCTGGAACGGCACCAAGATGCACGGTAACAAGTCGCTGCTGACGGACGTGCTGAAGGGCCGGATGGGCTTCGACGGGTTCGTCGTCGGCGACTGGAACGGACACGGCCAGATCCCGGGCTGCACCAACGCGGACTGCCCCGCGACCTTCAACGCCGGGCTCGACATGGCGATGGCGCCGGACAGCTGGAAGGGCTTGTTCGAAACTACCGTCGCGGCAGCAAAGGACGGCCGCATTCCGATGGCGCGCATCGACGATGCCGTGCGCCGCATCCTGCGAGTGAAGGCGAAGCTGGGCCTGTTCGACCCTGCACGCCCTTATGAAACGCGGGCCGATGTGTTCGGATCGGCCGAGCACCGCGCGGTTGCTCGCGAAGCGGTGGCCAAGAGCCTGGTGCTGCTCAAGAACACCGGCGTGCTCCCGATCAAGGCGAGCGCGAACATTCTGGTCGTAGGCGACGCCGCCGACGACATCGGCCGCCAGTCCGGCGGTTGGACGCTGAGCTGGCAGGGCGACGGCAACACCAACGCCGACTTTCCGAACGGCCAGTCGATCTATGCCGGCATCGCCCAGGCGGTGAAGGCCGGCGGCGGCACCGCAACGCTGAGCGCGAACGGCAGCTTCACGAAGAAGCCGGACGTCGCGATCGTCGTATTCGGCGAGATGCCCTATGCAGAGATGCGGGGGGACGTTCGCACGCTGGAGTTCCAGCCGGGCGACAAGCAGGCGCTGGACCTGCTGAAGAAGCTGAAGGCCGCCGGCGTGCCGACCGTGTCGGTGTTCCTTTCCGGCCGTCCCATGTGGGTCAATCCGGAGATCAACCAATCGGATGCGTTCGTCGCGGCTTGGTTCCCCGGTACTGAGGGCGTAGGCGTGGCCGACGTGCTGGTGGGCGACCGCAACGGGCGGCCGCGCCGCGACTTTGCAGGCACGCTCGCCTTTAGCTGGCCGAAGACCGCCGGGCAGTTCACCCTCAACAAGGGTGCGCCTGGCTATGACCCGCTGTTCCCGTTCGGCTATGGCCTGTCCTACGCGCGCGGCGGAACCGTCCCGCGGCTGGCGGAAGTCGCGGGCGTGGACGCAAGCCTCGGGAACACCAGCCTCTACTTCGCGCGCGGCCAGGTGCCTGCCCCGTTCAAGCTGGCAGCCGATGCAGGCGTCACCGTTGCGGCGGTCGACGGGCCGCAGACCCAGGAAGGCGCGCGCCAGTTCAGCTGGAACAGCGCTGGGACCGTGCGGATCACCGGGCCGGAGATCGACCTGACGCGCGAGACCAATGCCGACCTGCTGCTGCAGGTGACCTATCGCGTCGGCACGCCCGCAAAGGGGCCGGTGACGCTAGGCTTCGGCGCCGGCCGCATCGACGCACGCACCCTGTTCGGCGCGGCAGGCGCCGAGTGGCGGACGGTGCGGGTGCCGCTCAAATGCTTCCGCGATAAGGGGGCTGATGTGGCCAAGGTGGGCGAGGTCTTCTCCGTCACCAGCAGCGCACCGCTGCGCTTTGCGGTCGCCGACCTCCGGCTGGTGACCGACCCCGCCGGCGCCGTCTGCCCGAACTGATCCTTGCGGAGACCCGTGATGAACCATGCTGTCCGTCTGCTCCTGGTGCCGCTTCTCCTGGCGGCACCTGCCTCTGCCCAGGTGAAGCTTCCGGGCGATCCGCATGCCAGCGATCTCGTGGGGATCGTCGCGGACCCCTGCCCCAGCCGTGCCGAGGAGACCGATCCCGAGGGACGTGAGATGCGCAAGCTGCACCAGATGACGCGCGACTGGGCGCAGCTGTGCCGCTACCACCGCGATAATGCTGCGGTCCGCGGACAGCCGGTTAGCGTGGTCTTCCTGGGCGACAGCATCACCGATGGCTGGATCAAGGGTGATCCCGATTTCTTCAAGGAGGGGCGCATCGACCGCGGCATCGGGGGGCAGACCACGCCACAGATGCTGGTGCGCTTTCGTGAGGATGTGATCGCGCTGAAGCCCAAGGCAGTGCACATCATGGCCGGCACCAACGACATCGCCGGCAACACCGGAGCCGCGACCATGGCGATGGTCCAGGGCAACATCCAGGGCATGGCCGAACTGGCGCGGGCCAACGGCATCAAGGTGATCCTGGCCTCAATCCCGCCGGCCGCTGCCTTTCCGTGGAGCCCTGACAAACGCCCGGCGCCGCAGATCGCGGAGATGAATGCATGGCTGAAGCGCTATGCGGCCGCCGAAGGCTTCACCTATGTCGATTACCACCCGGCGCTCGCAACGGCCGAGGGCGCGATGAAGCCGGGGTTCGCAAACGACGGGGTGCACCCGACACCAGCCGGCTATGCGGCAATGCGGCCGGTGGCGCTGGAGGCGATCCGGCAGACGCTGAGGAAGTGACTTCGCGGACCGGGTGAAGGGGCCTGCTGACTCAGTATCCCCGCGCCGGTGGGGGATACAGGGTCAAGCACAATGGAACGTGTTGCTCGGTACCCTAGGCTCCTGCCTTCGCAGGAGCACGGAAATTTGCAGCCGAACGCTTTGGTTTTGCTGCGTTTTGGAACCTCAAACGCCGGCCTGGCGTTCACCCTGCCCGACCATGCGCTCGATCCGCGCCGCCTGGTCGGGACAGACGAGGCCGCGGCTCGCCATCCATTCGTCGGAGAAGCAGGTGGAGGCGTAGCGCTCGCCGGGATCGCACAGCAGCGTGACGATGGAACCCTGCTCCCCGCGCGCGGCCATCTCCTCGATCAGCGTCAGGCAGGCGATGAGGTTGGTGCCGGTCGACGGGCCGCAGCGGCGGCCGAGCACCGCCGAGAGCTGCCGGGCGCCGCCGAAGCTCGCGGCGTCGGGCACCGCGATCATCCGGTCGATGACGTTCGGCACGAACGACGGCTCGACCCGCGGGCGGCCGATCCCCTCGACCAGGGTCATCGGCCCGTCCCAGGCGGTGACGCTGCGATCGGCGAAGTAGCGGTGGAAAACCGAGCCCTCCGGATCGGCGACGCACAGCCGGGTCGCGTGGCCGCGGTAGCGCAGGTAGCGGCCGATGGTGGCGGAGGTGCCGCCGGTGCCAGCCCCGCACACGATCCAGGTCGGGATCGGATGCGCCTCCAGCGCCATTTGCGCGAAGATCGACTCCGCGATGTTGTTGTTGCCGCGCCAATCGGTCGCACGCTCGGCATAGGTGAACTGGTCGAGATAGTGGCCGCCGGTCTCGGCAGCGATCCGCTCCGCCTCGGCATAGACGGTGCGCGGGTCGGCGACCTTGTGGCAGCGGCCGCCCAGATGCTCGATCGCAGCGATCTTCTCGGGCGAGGTCGAGTGCGGGATCACGGCGACGAACGGCAGCCCGAGCAGCCGGGCGAAATAGGCTTCCGACACCGCCGTCGATCCCGAGGAAGCCTCGACCACCGTGGTGCCCGCATCGATCCAGCCGTTGCACAGCGCGTGAAGGAACAGCGAGCGCGCGAGCCGGTGCTTGAGGCTGCCGGTCGGGTGGCTCGACTCGTCCTTCAGGTACAGGCGCACGCCGCCCGCAGCCGCCGACAGCGGCACCTCGATCAAGTGCGTGTCGGCGGAACGGCGCTGCTCGGCCATCAACCGCGCAATGGCGTCCGCCACCCAGCCGCGATCGTCCGCCCGCGGTCCAGCCGAATGAACTTCCCCGGGGGCTGTGTCGTTACCGAGCACGAATGATCCTTCTCTGGCACGAATATGCAGACGCTCGTCGCGCAAGGCTTGGGACAGGTCAATGCCGCGGCATCGACGCTGGTCCAGAGCGCCGCACGTGACTTGCCTCCGCCCTGCCGGTACAGCGGGTTTGTGACCGCGTTCCGCCGCCACCTCCTGGCTCATCGCCGGTCGGCCGCCTGGCTGATCGTGGCGGCGCTGTTGATGCGGATGCTGATCCCGACCGGCTACATGCTGGTGGCTTCGCCGGCGGGGATCCCGACCTTTGCCATGTGCTCAGGCTATGGCCCGCTGCTGCCCGCGGCGGCCACCCATGCGGCAAGCCACGACAGTCATGACAGCCATGCGATGACCGGCGCCGGTAAGCACCACGGCCAGCAGCATGAGTCCGCCAAGGAGCAGCCCCCCTGCGCCTTCGCGGGGGTCGCGACCGCAGCGCTTGCCGCGACCGATCCGCTGCTGCTGGCGATCGCGCTGTTCTTCATCCTGGCCGCCGGCTTCCGACTGCCGGTGCGGGCGCCGGTCGCCGCCAGTCCGTTCCTGCGCCCGCCGCTCCGGGGACCACCCGCCACCGCCTGATCCGCTCATCACTTCAAGGGCGCACCCAAGGGTGCGCCGGATCAGGATATTTGCATGACTTTCTTTCGAACCGCCGCCTGTGCGGCGTTCGTCGTCGCGGCCTGTCCCGCGGCGGCGCAATCGAGCGACGGCGACGTCCCGCGGGAGCGCTCCGTCGCCCCGGCCGCCGACACCAGCCTGACGGTGGGATCCGTCGTCGTCACCGGCACCCGCCTCCCCCGCTCCGGAGACGAGGTGCTCACCTCCGTCGACGTGCTGGGCGGCGACCTCGCCCAGCGGCAGAGCGTGGACAATACATGGGAGCTGTTCGCGCGCCTGCCCGGCGTGACGCTCACCGACTTCAACCAGGGCAATACCTCCGGCCGATTCTCGATCCGCGGCTTCAATGGCGAGGGGGAGATCAACGCGGTCAAGCTGCTGATCGACGGCATCCCCAGCAACGCCAACGACGGCGGCATGGTGTTCATCGACATGGTCATGCCGCTGGACCTCGCCGCGGTGGAACTGGTCCGCGGCACGGCGGACCCGCGCTATGGGCTCCACAACATCGCGGGCAACGCCAACATCCTGACCCGCATCGGCGGCACCTACCTGGACGCACGGGCGCTGGCGGGGGCGTTCGGGACCTATGAGGGGCAGGTCTCCGCCGGCATCGAGCGCAGCGGCTTCAGCCAGAACTACTTCGTCGGATATCGCCAGACCGACGGCTTTCGCGAGCATGCCGACCTGCGCCGCGCCAACCTGGCGGGCAAGTGGTTCTATGACCTTGGCGGCGCCACGATTGGCGCGATCGCACGTTATTCGACGGCGAAGGCGCAGGAGCCCGGCTATCTGACGGCACGGGACAATGCCGAGAACCGCTCCACCTCCTACGCGATCTCCGAGACGGACGGCGGCAAGCGGCGGCTGGGGGTATACAGCCTGCATCTCGACGCGGATGTCGCGTCCGAGCTGAGCCTCGCTGCCAAAGCCTATGTCACCACCCAGTTCGACGACCGCTACGTGCGCTTCTCCGCCAGCGTGCCGCAGCAGCGACGGCTGACGGAGGAGACGCAATATGGCGGGCTGCTCACGCTGCACTACCGTCCCCAGGTGGCGTTCCTGCATCGGCTCCAGATCGAAGCGGGCGGCGACGTGCAGGTGCAGGACAACGAGAGCCGCCGCTGGCTGACCGAGCGTCGGATCGCGACGCGGCAGACCCGGGACCAGGCGTTCGACCTCACCGTCTATGGCGGCTATGTCCAGGCAGTGATCGAGCCGACCGCGTGGCTGAAGATCACGCCCGGCTGGCGGGTGGATCGGGTGTCGGGCGCGCTTGAGGACGGCCTCGCCGGGGCGCGCTATCCCGTCAACGACTATGGCACCATCAGCCAGCCCAAGTTCAGCGTCGCCGTGACGCCGCTGGCGGGGCTGACCGCCTATGCCAACTATGGCCGCACCTTCCAGATCGGCGCGGGATCGGGCGCCTATAAGGTGCCGCCGCGGACGACCGACCTGGCGCCGTCGATCAACACCGGCTGGGAGGCGGGCGTGAAATATGCCCGCGGCAGCTGGCTGGAGGGGCGCGTCGCCCTGTGGCGGCAGACCGCGACCGGCGAAATCAAGCGCCGGCTGAACGATCCCAACGGCGACTTCGACAATCTGGGCGAGACGCGCCGGCAGGGGATCGACGTGCAGCTGAACCTGAACCCGGCTCCGGGGGTGAGCCTGTGGGGCGCCTATTCCTACCAGCATGCCCGCATCCGGACGCCCGATCCCGCCACCCCGGCCCAAGCCGGGAACTGGATCGACCACGTTCCGCAGAACCTCTTCTCGGGCGGGCTGGACCTCGTCCCGGCCGCACGCTGGCGCGTGTCGCTGTGGGGCAACGGCCAGTCTTCGTACGAGCTCACTGCCAACAACGATCGCGCCCGATACGGTGCCTATGTGGTGGTGTCGGGCGAGGTCGCGTTCGAAGTGACGCCGCAGGTGGAGCTTTCTGCACAGGTGAAGAACCTGGGCGACGAGCACTATGAATATGTGTGGTGGGACGGCACCCAGCTGCTCAACGCCCCTGCGGACCCGCGCGCGCTGTATGGCGCGGTGCGGCTGCGGTTTTGAGGGAGGTGCGCGTGGGAACGTCCGCAGCCGCGACCGGCGGCCTCTATCGCGCAGTGTGGCGCTGGCATTTCTATGCCGGGCTGCTGGTGCTGCCCTTCCTCAGCTGGCTCGCGATCACCGGCGCCTTGTACCTGTACAAGCCCGAGCTGGAGCGGCTGATCTACCCCGACCTGGTGACGGTGCAACCCATGGCTGCGCCGCTCCCGCTTGGCACCATCGTGGAGCGGGTGCGCCGTGAAACCCGCGGCGTCGTGGCGGAGGTGGATCGGCCCGCCAGCGCGGCCGAAAGCTGGCGGATGCTGGTGACCACGCCCGAGGGGAGGCAGCGGACCGCATGGGTGGATCCGTATCGCGGAACCGTCCTGGGGCTGACGCGCAAGGGCGGCGCGTTGCAGACGGTGCGCGATCTCCACAGCCTGATCCTCACCGGCCCCATCGGCAACGCGCTGATCGAAGCGGTGGGCGGCTGGGCGATCCTGCTGGTGGTGACGGGCGTGTACCTGTGGTGGCCGCGCGGCGGCAGCCCCGCCCTGCGCGTGCGGGGGACTCCGGCAGGACGCCTGTTCTGGCGCGATCTCCATGCCGCGATCGGCATCGTCGCTGGCGCAGTGGTGCTGTTCCTGGCGATCACCGGCATGCCGTGGACCGGCACCTGGGGCAATGCGCTGCGCGGCACGATCGCCAGCCAGGGGCTCGGCCGCCCCGAGCCGCCACAGGCAAGCGCGATGCCAGGCCACGGCGCCCACGCGGGCCATGACGTGGCCGAGGCCCTGCCCTGGTCGCTGCAGGAGGCGCCGATGCCGCATGGCAGCCACGGCGACATCGGTATCGACCGGGCGGTGGCGCTGGCGACCCGCCATGGCATGACGGCGCCATGGGTGCTGAGCCTGCCCGCGGCGCCGGGCGCCCCCTACCTTTACTCGAAGACGATCCGCCGGGCGGAGGACGGGCGCGCGCTCTATCTGGACGCAGGCAGCGGCCGCGTGCTGCAGGACGCGCGCTTTCCCGGCTTCGGCGCAGGCGCAAAGCTTGTCGAGTGGGGCATCGCCACGCACAAGGGAGAGGAATATGGCGAGCCGAACCGGCTGCTGATGCTGTTCGGATGCATCGCCGTGGTGCTGCTGTCGATCACCGGCGCGGCCATGTGGTGGAAGCGGCGCGCGCCCGGAACGCTTGCCGCCCCGCCCCGCCACCCGAACCGCCGCGCGGCCCGGGCGCTTCTCGTCATGATGGCGGTAGCCGGCATCCTGTTTCCACTGACGGGGCTCACCATGCTGGTGGCACTCGGGATCGAAGGATTCTTGCGAATGGCTCGCACGGAGCCTTTACAGTTGTGACGGGCGCTTTATTGAGAACCACACGCAATAGCGGAGTGGGGAATTACCGTGATCGTGTCCTTCGGCTGCCTTCAGGCTGCACGTCCTGTCCCGTTCGCGGCGGCATTCCCTCGCGTCCTCGCTCCGGACAGCGGCCGGTGAGCTCGGCCGCTGCCAAGCACAACGGTGGTCGCCGCCAGTCGCTGGCGCTCAGCGCCCGCATCGTGGCGGCGACGTTGGGCAATTATGTCGTGACCTCGCTGGCCACGGGGCTGCTCGCACGGACCTGGCCGATCGCGCCGGCGCAGGCGACGATGGCCTCGACGCTGCTGGCGTTCGCGATCTTTCCGGTGATCGCACTCACCGCCTTTGCCGTTCGCTCCCCCTGGAAGCTCTGGGCGGGGCTGATCGCCGCCGCCGTCCTGCTGGGAGGCGGGCTCTGGCTCTCGCTGGCGTCGGGAGGCCGGCTGTGAAGGACGGGTTCCGCCAGTGCATGGCCTGGCTGCACACCTGGACCGGGCTGCTGTTCGGCTGGCTGCTGTTCGCGGTGTTCGCGACGGGAACGGCCGCCTATTTCCAGGACGAGATCACGCGCTGGATGCGGCCGGAAGTGAGCGGCCATCCCTCCACCGTGCAATCCGCCCAGGGCGCGGTGCGCTGGCTGGGCGAGCATGCCGGAGACGCGCGCAGCTGGTACATCACGCTGCCGAGCGCACGCGGGGCCGAGACCACGGTGTTCTGGGTTCCCGGCGAAAAGGCGGGCGCGCCGGGCAAGCGCGGTGGGCGCGGCGGGCGCGGACGCGGCGACACGCAGGCGGTGCTCGACGGTGAGGGCAACAAGGTTTCCGCACGCGAGACGCGGGGCGGCTTCTTCCTCTACCGCTTCCACTTCGACCTTCACTACATGCCGGTGCTGTGGGCGCGCTACCTGGTGGGCATCGCCGCGATGTTCATGCTGGTCGCCATTCTTTCGGGCATCATCACCCACAAGAAGATCTTCGTCGATTTCTTCCTGCTGCGGTTCGGCAAGGGGCAGCGCAGCTGGCTCGACGCGCACAACGTCACGGCGGTGATGGCGCTGCCGTTCCACCTGATGATCACCTATACCGGGCTGGTGACGCTCGCCGTCCTGTACATGCCCTGGGGCATTGCCGCGAACTATGCGGAGCCGACCGGCTACTATCAGCAGTTGCGGGGAGAGGCTCCACCGGTCGAGCGCTCGGGAATCGCCGCAGCCATGGCACCGATCGCGCCCATGTTCGCGGAGGCGCGGCGCCGCTGGAACGGTGCCGATGTGGGCGTGGTCACCGTCGCCAACCCGGGCGACACCACCGCGACCGTGACGCTGGTCCGCGCGATGGGAAGCGGCATCGGCACGCGCGGGCCGTCCCTCACCTTCTCGGGCCAAACCGGCACGCTGGTATCGTCGAGCCCGGACCAGGGCGGCGCGGCGGCGACCGAAAGCGTGATGGTCGGCCTTCACGCCGGCCGCTTCGCCGACATCGGCCTCCGCTGGTTCTACTTTCTCTCCGGGGTGGGCGGTACGATCATGGTCGGCAGCGGCCTGGTGCTGTGGACGGTGAAGCGTCGTGCGAAGCTGCCCGACCCTGCCCGACCGCATTTCGGCTTCCGTCTGGTAGAACGCCTCAACATTGCGACGATCGGCGGGCTGATGGCGGGCATGGCGACCTATTTCCTCGCGAACCGCCTGCTGCCGGTGCAGATGGATAGTCGTGCGGAGTGGGAAATCCACAGCATGTTCATCGTCTGGGGCGCGTCGCTGGTGTGGGCGATCGCCCGGCCCGCCCGCCGCGCCTGGGTAGAGGTGCTGACAGCCGGCGCGGTGCTCTATGCCGCCATTCCGGTGGTCAATGCCGTCACCACGTCGCGCAATCCGATCGCGAGCATCGCCGGTGGCGACTGGCTGTTCCCGAGCTTCGATCTGGTGATGCTCGCCATCGCAGCGGCGCTCGGGTGGAGCGCGCGCAAGGTCCACCGCAGCACGTTCAAGGCGACCGGTGTTCGCGCGCCGCGTGCAAAGGAGCTCGCACTCGCATGATCCACCTGTTGCTCCTCCTGGTCGCGGCGCTGAGCTTCAGCGCCCTGATGCACGGCCTGCCGCGCCACCAGGGCCCCCTGCTCCATCGCATGCTGCCCCGCCTAGCGAGCCGGCGCCTGCGGATCGCCGGCTGGGCCGGCATCGCGCTCGGCACCGCACTGGCGGTACTGGCCTTCGGCTGGGGCTATGGCCTGATCGTATGGCTGGGAGCCTGCACGTTGGGCGCGACCGCTGCGGTCCTGCACCTCGCCTTTCGCATCCAGGCCCGGCGGCACGTACACTGACTTCATCCGTGACACGCAGGTGACCGGGCGATGACAGCGGCGTCACCCGATTGCAAAGAGCCTGTAGCCTGTCTGCCCTAAAGCTCCCGTCGGCCCGACGATGGGAGTTCGCACATGCCGCGCACCGCACTCGCCCCCGCCCTCAAAACCCTTCCCGCCTGGATCGCCGAACCCGAGTCCTACACGCCCGAGGCGCCGCGGCGGGCGTTTCGGACGGTGTTCGTGTCCGACGTCCATCTGGGCACGCCCGGCAGCAGCGCCCGCGCGCTGGTGGAGTTCCTGCGCTCCGTCGAATGCGAGACGCTCTACCTGGTCGGCGACATCGTCGACGGCTGGCAGATCCGCAAAGGCTGGTACTGGCCGGCCAGCCATAATGACGTGGTCCGCACCATTCTGAAGTTCGCCCGGCGCGGCACGCGCGTTGTCTACCTGCCGGGCAACCACGACGAGGCTTTCCGCGACTATGTCGGGCTGGAGTTCGGCGGTGTCGAACTGCTGGACGAGGACATCCACACCACCGCCGATGGCCGCCGCCTGCTGGTGCTGCACGGGGATCAGTTCGATGGCGTGGTGCTCTACGCGCGCTGGCTCGCCTTCCTGGGCGACCATGCCTACACGCTGCTGCTGAAGGCGAACCGGCTGTGGAACGCGGGCCGCAGGCGGATGGGCCTGCCCTATTGGTCGCTCTCCGCCTACGCCAAGAACCGGGTCAAGAACGCGGTGAGCTTCATCTCCCGGTTCGAGGAGACGGTCGCCCATGCCGCCGCCGAACGCGGGGTCGACGGGGTGGTCTGCGGGCATATTCACACCGCGGAGATCCGTCGGATCGGCGACGTGACCTATTACAACGACGGCGACTGGGTGGAGAGCTGCACCGCGCTGGTGGAGCACGCCGACGGCCGCATGGAGTTGATCGACTGGCATGCCGAGGCGGCAGTCGCTGCCGCGGCGCGCGCGGGCATGGCGGTCCCGGCATGAGGATCGCGATCGTCACCGACGCCTGGGCCCCGCAGGTGAACGGCGTCGTCCGCACCCTCGCCGCGACGATCGACGAATTGCGCCGACGCGGTCATACCGTGGAGACCGTGACCCCGGACGGGTTCGTCACTTGGGCATGCCCAGGCTATCGCGAGATCCGCCTGGCATTTGGCCAGTCCTGGGCAGTGGCGCACCGGCTGGAGCAGTTCCGGCCCCAGGCGGTGCACATCGCGACCGAGGGCCCTCTCGGCTGGGCGGCGCGGCGCTGGTGCCTCGATCGCGGCCAGCGCTTCACCACGTCGTTCCACACCAACTTCCCCGACTATCTGGCGCTGCGGACACATCTGCCGGCGCGGTGCTTCTGGCCCGCATTCCGGCGGTTCCACCAGCCCTCCAGCGCCGTGCTGACCGCCACCCCATCCGTGTCTGCGCGGCTCGCGGCGCAAGGAATTCGCCATACGAAGCCGTGGTCCCGCGGCGTGGACCCGGCGATCTTCCACCCTGGCGCCCCCCGATCGGCGCTGCGCCGCACGACCGGGCCCGTGATGCTGCATGTCGGGCGCGTCGCGGTGGAGAAGAACCTGGAGGCTTTCCTGGCGCTCGACCTTCCGGGAACCAAGCTGGTGGTCGGTAATGGTCCGGCGCGGCCGATGCTGGCGGCCCGCTATCCGGAAGCGCGCTTCCTCGGCACGCTGCACGGGGCGGCGCTTGCGGAGGCCTATCGTGCGGCCGACGTGCTGGTCTTCCCCAGCCGCACCGACACCTTCGGCCTCGTGATGATCGAGGCGCTGGCCTGCGGCACGCCGGTTGCCGCCTTCCCGGTCGAAGGGCCGATCGACATCCTGGGGCCCGAGGGCAGCGGTCTGGGCGGCCGGCGGATCGGCGCAGTGGACCGGGACCTGGCAAGCGCGATCCGCATCGCGCTCACCGCAGACCGCGACGCCTGCGCAGCCGAGGGCCGCCGCTACGGGTGGTCGACGTGCACCGACCAGTTCCTCGCCCACCTCGCTATCGAGCGGGAGGCCCTGGCGGGCTAGGTGTTCAGTCCCGGCATCTGGTGGATCGGATCGACGATGAACCGGTCTGGCTCTGACGTCCAGATCTTGGCGATGTATTCGTAGGGTGTGAGGCCGCTGAGCGTCTTGAGCCGGCGG